>NZ_LMMK01000045.1:222762-310822 GCF_001422795.1 Methylobacterium sp. Leaf88
AGGACCGTCTCCTCCTCGAGGGCCCGCATCCTGATCAGACCGTCCTTGAACACCTGGACGGCGTCCGCGATGGTGCCGATCTCGGTCCGGGCGCCCTGGTGCGGGATGGTCACGGAGAGGTCTCCGCCCGCCAGCGCCTGCATGGGCCGGACCACGGCGCGAATGCCGTGCGTGACGCCGCGGATGATCAGGAAGGCGGACCGCGCCGACATTACGAGAGCCACCAACATAGCGGTGAGACCCAGGGTCTTGGTCTGCTCGAAGATGGCCATGCTGCGGGCCTGCGCCTGCGGGGAGCCGTCATTGTTGAGGGCCGCGAGCTTCTCCAGGGTGTTCGACGCGGCGCGGCGAACCGACAGGCCCTTGCTCTCGTAGAGCTCGAAGGCTTGGGCTTTCTGTCCGCCGCGCGAGAGATCCAGGATGGCTTAGCGGATCGGCAGGAAGGCGGCCGCATCGCGCCGGTAGCTGTCATAGAGAGCACACTCCTCCGGCGAGGCGATCATCGGCTCGTAGATCGCCCGGCGATCGGCCAGCTTCTGGTCGAAACGCACGAGGTCCGCCTCGATCGAGGCCGTCAGCTTCGGGCCGGTGGCCTGGTATGCGTAAGCACGACCGCGCTGATGCGGGCCGTGACCGTATCGATCTCGCCCAGGGCGCGGATGCTCGGAAGCCAGTTCGTTTCGACTTCCAGGCTCTGCGCGCGCATGCGCTGAGTGCTGAAGAGTGCCAAGAGGCCCAGGCCGACCACGAAGACGGTCAGGAGCGAGAAGGCCGCGATCAGACGGCGGCGGATGAAGAGATTTTGGACGGACACGACGAACTTCATCGGGTGCCGCCTGGAGCAAATCAACACGCGCGGCGAGCAGCCACAACGCATCGCGGATGCTTAAAATCTTGCGCTCACGAATGAATTGTTCTGAACCCCTGGTTGCACCAGCGAGAACCCATCAGAGCTTCTGGAAATCTCGCGATTTGTTGCAGCACCGATATCAGTCCGAGGTCTCAGACCTTGCGCCGATCGAAATCTCAATCCTGTCGCAGGGCGAAACCCCGACTGGCGTCACGGATTTTGCGCCGTCGCCATGGGGCCGAATACGATCGGAGGGCTCCGGCCCAACGGCGATCTAATCCCTACAAATTGAATCATGTAGTTCACGAAGTCGCGAGCGGTGCAGCGGATGATGGTGTCATGGCCATCGATCCCTTCACACCGCGCAATCTCGCCTCGGCCATCGCCTTCGGGGGTCTCGTGACGATGATGATCGCGCCGGAGCCGAGCTGGCATTCCGCCGGCATCGGCCTCGCCTGCCTCCTCGCGTTCGGCGGCCTGTCGCTCCTGCCTGCGCCGCGGTCCGAGTTACACGACTCGGGGTCTTCGACCGCCAAGCGCCGCGGCGGCCGGCCGAGGACGGACGACGCGCGCGAGGTCCCGGCCTGGGCGGAGCCTGCGTACAAGGCGCCGGAGCCGCCGGCATCGCGCGGTCTCACCGATCCCCATCCCGCCCTCTTCAAGGGGATGCGGACGCGCCGCAGCAGCGTCCTGTAGGATCCACCGGCCCGAGGGCGCTCAGGCGCCCGCGGTTTCGGGCCTTCCCCGGTCCGGCCCGTCGAGGAAGCGTCGGACAAGCAGACGCGCGAGGTCCCGGGGCGATTCCGGTGTCAGCACCGCGAGCTTGCGCGAAGTCGAGAGCGAAGCGAGGCCGTGCAGGGCAGCCCAGAGGGCCGCCACCGCCTGTCGGCGCTCGTCCGGGTCGGGGATCATGGGGGCCAGCACGCGGGCGACGAGGTCGGTCGTCTGGCCCAGGGCTTCGGCGTACCAGTCCGGGAAGGGGCTGTCGGGCGCGATCTGGTGCTCGAAGACGAGGCTCCAGACCTGGGGATCCGCGGCGACGAAGCCGAGATAGGCATCGGCGAGGGCCAGGGCCTTGTCGCGCGGGGCGGCGTCCGGCGTCACCGCGAATTCCAGGGCCGCGTGCAGGCGGGCGAGGGTGCGGGCATTGACCCGCATCATCACTGCATCGAGGTCGCCGACGGCATTGTAAATCGAGTTCGGCGCATACCCGATGGTGCTGGCCAGCCGCCGCATCCCGAGGCCGCGCAGGCCCTCCCGCCGGACGAGGTTCTCGGCGGCCTTCGTCACCAGCGCGAGGAACTCGTCGCGGTTGTGCTCGCCGCGCGGGCCCGTGCCCCGTTTCTCCACCCGTGCCATCCTGTTTCCCGCTCCGTGGATCCCGAGATCGGGTCATCGTCCCCGTGCGGAACCGCACCGGCCGACCGCTCAGATTGCACGCCGTGCAATCGCGCCATTGAACCCCATCTGCGGCGGCGATATGTTTTGAACGCTGCTCAAATGACGCGTGGTTCACCATTTGACGCTATCGCCGCGTGCGGGCAGTCATGCGTCGTCCGAGGAGACTTCCATGTTTCGTACCTTGATGACGACGCGCCGCTTCGCACCCTTGTTCTGGTGCCAGTTCTTCTCGGCGTTCAACGACAACTTCCTCAAGAACGCGCTCGTATTCCTGATCCTGTTCAAGGTGGGCGGTGCGGGCGGTGGCAGCTCGCCGATGCTGGTCACCCTGGCGGGCGCGGTCTTCATCGGCCCCTTCTTCATCCTGTCGGGCCTCGGCGGACAGATGGCGGACCGCTACGACAAGGCGCTCATCGCCAAGCGGTTGAAATTCGCCGAGATCTTCGGTGCGGCGGCGGCGGCCCTGGGGTTCTGGCTGCACTCCGTGCCGGTGCTCTTCGTGGCGCTCGGGCTGTTCGGGACGATCGCGGCCCTGTTCGGGCCGATCAAGTACGGCATCCTGCCCGACCACCTGCGCCGGGACGAACTGACCGCCGGCAACGCCCTGGTCGAAGCGGCGACCTTCCTCGCCATCCTGCTCGGCACCATCGTGGCCGGCCTCGCCACCGCCATGGGCGGCGGCGCGCTGGCCTTCAGCACGATGATCATGGTGTTCGCCGTCCTGTGCTGGCTCTCGGCCCGGGCGATCCCGTCCACCGGCGAGGGCGCGCCGACCCTGCGGGTCGACCCCAACGTCGCCCGCTCCACCGGTGCCCTCCTGCGCGATCTCTGGAGCGACACCCGGCTGTGGCGCGGCTCGCTGATCGTGAGCTGGTTCTGGCTCGTGGGCGCCGTGGTGCTGTCGCTGCTCCCCGTCCTGGTGCGCCAGAGCCTCAACGGCTCCGAGACCGTGGTGACGACCCTGCTCGCCGTATTCTCCATCGGCATCGCGGTGGGCTCGGGGCTGGCCTCCTGGCTCGCCAGCGGTCGCATCGTGCTGCTCCCCACCCCCGTCGGCGCCCTGCTGATGGGCGCCTTCGGGCTCGATCTCGCCTGGACGGTGGCGCATCTCGGGCCCGTCTCCGGCGATCCCTCGGACGCCTGGGAGTTCCTCACCACGGGGACGGGCCTGCGCGTCACCCTCGACCTGTTCGGCCTCGCCGTCGCCGGTGGCCTCTACATCGTGCCCTCCTTCGCCGCCGTGCAGGCCTGGACCGACAAGGACAAGCGGGCCCGCGTCATCGGCGCCGTCAACGTGCTCACGGCCGCCTTCATGGTGACGGGGGCGCTGGGCCTCGCCGCCCTCCAGGGCGCCGGCTGGTCGATGGCTGCGCTCCTGACCCTGCTCGGCGTGCTCAACCTCGTGGCGGGCGTGGTCATCCTGGCCGTCCTGCCGACGAGCCCGTTCCGCGACTTCCTCTCGATCCTGTTCCGGGCCTTCTACCGCCTGGAGGTGCGCGGCCTGGAGAACGTCGAGAAGGCCGGCCCGAACGCCATCATCGCCCTCAACCACGTCTCGTTCCTCGACGCGCCCCTCGCGCTCTCCCTCTTGGACCAGGAACCGGTCTTCGCCGTGGATCACGGCATCGCGCAGCGCTGGTGGGTGAAGCCGTTCCTGGCGATGACGAAGGCGATGCCCCTGGACCCGACACGGCCGCTGGCCACCCGCACCCTGATCAATGCGGTCAAGAGCGGCGAGACGCTGATCATCTTCCCCGAGGGGCGCCTCACGGTCACCGGCAGCCTGATGAAGGTCTATGACGGGGCCGGGCTCATCGCCGACAAATCCGGGGCCATGGTGGTGCCGGTGAAGATCGACGGCCTGGAGAAGACGGTCTTCTCGCGCCTGTCGAAGAACCAGGTGAAGCGGCGCTGGTGGCCGAAGGTCACCGTCACGATCCTTTCGCCGGTCGCCCTTAGCGTGGACCCGGCCCTCAAGGGCAAGGCTCGCCGGCAGGCGGCGGGCGCCGCACTCTACGGAATCATGTCCGACCTCGTCTTCCGCACCACAGAGATCGACCGCGGCCTGATGCAGGCCCTCGTGGAGGCGGGCGACCGCCACGGCTGGCGCCGCACGGCCGTCGAGGATCCGACCGGATCGTTGAGCTTCTCCCGGCTGGTGATGGGCGCCAACATCCTCGGGCGGAAGCTGCAGGGGCTCGGCACCCCCGGCAAGCCCCTGGGCGTGATGTTGCCGAACGCCAACGGTGCGGCCGTGACCCTGTTCGCCCTGGCCTCAGCCGGGAGGGTTCCGGCCATGATCAACTTCTCGGCGGGCGCCGCCAACGTCCTGTCGGCCTGCAAAACGGCCGAGGTCGACACCATCCTGACCTCCCGCGCCTTCATCGAGAAGGGCCGCCTCGGCGCCCTCGTGGAGGCGATCCGGGGGGCCGTCACCCTCGTCTACCTCGAGGACATCCGGGCCGGCATCACGACGGGCGACAAGCTGCGTGGCTTCCTCTCCAAGCGGGCGCCCCTGGTGCCCCGGCGGGGCGACGACCCGGCCGCGATCCTGTTCACCTCAGGCTCGGAAGGCGCACCCAAGGGCGTGGTGCTCGCCAACCGCAACATGCTCGCCAACACCGCGCAGGTGGCCGCCCGGATCGATTTTGGGCCGAGCGACAAGGTGTTCAACGTGCTGCCGGTGTTCCACGCCTTCGGGCTGACGGCCGGCCTGGTGCTGCCCCTGGTCTCGGGCGTCCCGGTCTACCTCTATCCCTCGCCTCTGCACTACCGGATCGTGCCCGAGCTGATCTACGGCTCCAACGCCACCGTCCTGTTCGGCACCGACACCTTCCTGGCGGGCTATGCCAAGACCGCCCATTCCTACGACCTGCGCTCGCTGCGCTACGTCGTGGCCGGGGCCGAGGCGGTGAAGGAATCCACCCGCAAGACCTGGGGCGAGAAGTTCGGCCTGCGCATCCTGGAAGGTTACGGCGTCACCGAATGCGGCCCGGTGGTCGCGCTCAACACCCCGATGTTCAACCGCTTCGGCACCGTGGGCCGCCTCCTGCCCGGCCAGGATTGGCGGCTGGAGCCGGTGCCCGGCATCGCGGAGGGTGGACGTCTCGTCCTGCGCGGTCCCAACATCATGCTGGGCTACCTGCGGCCCGAGCGCCCCGGCAGCATCGAGGCGCCCCCCGAGGGCTGGTACGACACCGGCGACATCGTCGCCATCGACGCCCAGGGCTTCGTCACCATCAAGGGCCGGGCCAAACGCTTCGCCAAGATCGCCGGCGAGATGGTGTCGCTGGCCAGCGTCGAGGCCCTCGCGGCCGAGCTGTGGCCCGATACCCCGAGCGCCGTCGCCGCCGTGCCGGATGCCCGCAAGGGCGAGCGGCTGGTGCTGTTCACCGAACGCAAGGACGCGACCCGCGCCGCCTACCAGAGCTTCGCCAAGGGCAAGGGCGTGCCGGAGATCGCGATTCCCGCGGAGGTGGTGGTGGTGGAGCGGGTGCCCATGCTCGGGACCGGCAAAGTCGATCAGGTCAGCGTGGTCAAGCTCGCCCACGAGCGCGCGGCCGGCCAAGCGCCCGCCGCCGCCTGACGGATCCGCGGCGGCCGAAAGCCCCGCGGCGCCCCGAAACGACGCCGTATCGGCCCGCACACGACGGGTCTGAGCGCAGGGTCGCCGGCCCGGATTCCACGCGGACCGCGCGGTCCCGTGGGCCGGGCAGCGTCCCCATAGCCCGGCAAACGGCCGGTTGGACGTCTGTTTGGGACGCCGAGACAACAGATATGGACTCACAGACCAAGCAACCGACTCAACCCGGCGGCGGGATTGCTTATGCTGTTGCAGACGCTGCAGGACCCGACGAGCGGGCCGTGCAGGGGGACGGGATCACGGGCGCGCACGGCGCGCCGCGCTGGGTCCCGCGCAGATGGCAACAGGCGTGATGACCGCTGACATTCGCAAGCTCCGACCTCTCGGCGACGGGCCCGGCCCGACGAACGCGACGGCAGGGATCGGCGCCGTCGCACGCGCGGCCCTCCCCACCTACGGCAACACCCAGGATTCCCGGAGGAGACTCATCGTCGTGACGGAAAAGACCCATCCCGAAGCCTTCGGTCACGCCCCACCCGCCGAAGAGAGCCACCTCGCGGATGGGACAGCGGATACCGATGTGACCGTCCTGACGGGCGAGACCGGGGACGCGGCACCGATCGTTCGCCGTCGCGGCCCCCTGGTCACGCGCTGGATCGGCTTCTCGGCCCAGCGCCGGCGGGCGCGGGAGCGATCGAACCGGCTCCAGGAACGGCATCACGAGTCCGGCGGCGCACGCTCCAACTCCTGATCCGTCCGGGTCAGGTCTCCGGGGAAACCCGTGGGCCGATGCCGAGCGCCCGCAGCGCGTCGGCCAGGCCGTCGACCTGCGCCGGGTCGTGTGCGGCCGAGAAGGCCACGCGCAGGCGGGCGGTGCCGGCCGGCACCGTGGGTGGCCGGATCGCGACGACGAGGAAGCCGCGCGTCTCCAGGGCGGCCGAGAGCGCGAGCGCCGCCTCCGCCGTCCCGACGTGGACGGGCACGATCGGGCTCGTCGCCTCGGGCAGTCCGAGGCGCGCCGTGAAGCGGCGGGCCAGGGCCAGGGGGCGGGCAGCCCGCTCGGGCTCCGCCTCGATGATCTCCAGCGCGCGCAGGGCGGTCGCGGCCGAGGCGGGCGGCAGGCCGGTGGTGTAGACGAAGCTGCGGGCCCGGCTGGTCATGAGGTCGACGACGTCGCGCGACGCGCAGAGATAGCCGCCATACGAGCCCAGCGCCTTCGACAGCGTGCCCATCTCCAGGGGCGCGCGGGCCCCCGCCTCCACCACGCCGAGACCGTGCGCATCGTCCACCAGCGTCCAGGCATCGTGGGCGGCGGCAACCTCCAGGATGGCGTCGAGAGGCGCGCGGTCCCCATCCATGCTGAAGATCCGCTCGGTGAGGATCAGCGCGCGTCCGTGCCGGCCGCGGCGCGCCGCCAGGATGTCCCGCAGGTGGCCGACGTCGTTGTGGCGGAAGCGCAGCATCGTCGCGCCCGAGACTTGCGCCCCCGCGAACAGGCAGGAATGACCGAGGGCGTCCACGAGGACGAGGTCCCGGGCGCCGGCCAGGGCCGGCACGATGCCGAGATTGGCCATGTACCCGCTGCCGAAGACCAGGGCCGCGTCCTTGCCCTTGTGGGCGGCCAGCCGCGCCTCCAGGGCGGCGAGGACGGGATGATTGCCGGTGACGAGGCGGGAGGCGCCGGCGCCGGCGCCGTAGCGCGCCAGCGCCTCCTGTCCGGCGGCGATCACGCGGGGATCGTCGGAGAGCCCGAGATAGTCGTTGCACGAGAACGAGATCAGCGTCCTGCCGTCCCGGTGCGCGATCGGACCGGGTCCGCGCGCGGTGTCGATGAGGCGGCGGCGCAGGGCGCGCGCATCGAGGTCGTCCAGGGCCTGCCGGGCGAAAGCGTCGAGGCTGGACGGTGCGGGGTCGGCGGTGTCGGGCGGGGGCGGCGCGAGGGACATGCCCCCCGCATGGGGGCGAGCGGGGCGGCCTTGTCAAGGCGAACGGAGTCCATCCCCGCCACGCCCGGACATTCCTGAAGTCAAGACAAGATGGGCCGCGTGGGCAGTTAACCGCTTCGCAATGCGAAGCTGCGTAGTTTCATCGCCAAGGGGCGCCCAAACCTTGGCGTTCCGGCCCATTCCCGGAGGGTCGTGCCCAGGCACGGGCCCTCCCCTGACGGAGCACACCGACCCATGGCCCTCGATCTCGGCATGCCGATCCTCGTCGTCGACGATTATCAGACGATGGTCCGTATCATCCGCAACCTCCTCAAGCAGCTGGGCTTCGAAGAGGTCGACGACGCCTCCGACGGAACCGCCGCCCTGGCTCGCCTCAAGAACCGCAAGTACGGCCTCGTCATCTCCGACTGGAACATGGAGCCGATGACGGGCTACGAGCTGCTGCGCCACGTCCGGGCCGACGAGGCCCTGCGCACCACCCCGTTCATCATGGTCACCGCCGAGTCGAAGACCGAGAACGTGATCGCCGCCAAGAAGGCCGGCGTGAACAACTACATCGTCAAGCCGTTCAACGCCGCCACCCTGAAGAGCAAGATCGAAGCCGTCTGCGGCGCCTGATCGATTCGAGACGTAGCCCAGGAACACCGAATCGAGGAGCCGGGAGCCCATGGCACTCGCCAAGCAGGCGCGGAACGTGAATCCCGCGTCGGATAAGCCGTCCTTGATCCGTGAGTTGGTCGAGATCGCGGACTACATCGCCCATCTGCGCAACGAGATCGCTGCGCTGCGGGCCAACGAGCTCACCCGGGATCGCCTACCGATGGCGCACGAGGAGCTCGGCAGCGTGGTGGCCGCCACCGCGGGCGCCACGAATTCCATCATGAACACGGCCGAGGAGATCCTCGGCCTGCCGGACGACAAGAACTACCGCGCCACCGTCGAGGCGCGCATGAACGACATCTTCGAGGCCTGCACCTTCCAGGACATCACCGGGCAGCGCATCGCCAAGGTCGTGGAGGCCCTGCGCCAGCTCGAGAGCCGGCTCTCGCGCTTCGCCAGCGCCGTCAAGGCCAAGGACGAGGGCGGCATCGACCCGGAGGAGGTGGAGCGCCGGGTCCGCAAGGAACTCCTCATCCTCAACGGTCCGCAGCTCCACGGCCCGGCCGTCGCCCAGGACGAGATCGACGCCCTCTTCGCCTGATCACCAGACCAGGCGCTCGATCACCGCGTCGGGCCGGACCGCCTGACGGTCGAGCCAGTCCGCAATGTCCCCGAGCGTCGCATGCGCCGCCGAGACGCCGAGCTCCTCGGCGTGGATGCCGCGCGCCACCAGCAGGCTGGGGATTCCGAAGGCCGTCGCCCCGGCGATGTCGGTGCGCAGCGCATCCCCGATGGCGAGCACCCGGGGGGGCTCCGGCGGCGCCCGGTCGTCGAGGCTGCCTGCGAGCGCGAGCGCCGCCTCGTAGACGGGGCGATGGGGCTTGCCGGCATAGGTCACCGCGCCGCCGAGGGCCGCGTAGGCCTCCGCGATCAGCCCCGCGCAGGGAATGAGCTCGCCCCGGCGCTCGACCACGAGGTCGGGATTGGCGCAGATCATCGGCACGTCCCGGGCCCGCATCGCCTCCAGCGTCCCGCGGTAATCCTCGGCGGTCTCGCAGGTATCGTCGAACAGGCCGGTGCAGATGACGCGCTCGGCCTGCGCCACGTCGACCAGGGTCACGTCGAGGCCGTCGAAGATCGTGGCATCGCGCTCCGGTCCGAGATGATACAGGCGCTCGCCCGGGTGGGCGGCGACCAGGCTGCGCGTCAGGTCGCCCGAGGTCAGGATCGCGTCGTAGGCGCCCCGGGGCACGCCGAATCTGTCGAGGATCGCCTGTACCCCGGCCCAGGGACGCGGCGCGTTCGAGACCAGGATCACCCGGCGGGGCCGCCCGCCCTCCGGAAGGGCGCGAAATCGCGTCAGGGCGTCGCCGGCTCCCGGATGCGCGTTGGTGCCGTCGTGCAGCACGCCCCAGACGTCGCACAGGATGAGATCGTAGCCCGCGGCGATCGTCGCGAAGCCGTCCAGGGTCGGAACGGGCCGGGACGGGCCGGGACGGGCGGGCGTATCGGGCATGCGGCGGGCCTCGAGCTGACGGGCGGGCGTTTCGGGGAGCGCCGCCCGGTTAGGCGGGACCTCCGGGAAAAGCAACGCCGCGCGGGTCTCAGCCGGCCCGGCGCAGGAAGTCGCGGAACGGGCGGCGCTGGGGCGGCGGCTCCGGATCCTCGCTCGGCGGAGTCGGCTCGGACGAGGCCGGGGCCGCCTGGAGCACCTCGGCGCGCACCACCCGGGCCGGCGCGAACACGCTGCCCTGCGCCAGGGGCACATCGAGCTCGATGAGGTCGGGCACATCGGTCTCGCGCTCCACGCCCTCGGCGACGAGGCGGATGCCGGCCCGCGCCAGGGAAGCCACGAGGTCCTCGAGGGCGATGTCGGGCATGGCCTGGCGCGAATCCGGGCGCAGCAGCAGGTCGGCCGGGACCTTCACCTGTGCGACCCCGCGATCCGCGAGGGCCAGGGGATCGAGGCGCAGGTCGAGGGGCTGGTCCAGGATGAAGCCGATGCGTCCGCGCAGGTCGGCCAGGGCGCCGGCCTGCTCCGCGTCGAGGTTGCGCCAGCTTGCCTGCGGCAGGGCCAGCATGACCCGTCCCGACAGGTCCGGCGCTCCTTCGACGAGGCGCCCGAGCGAGCGCAGGAAGCCCGGCTCGAACAGGGAGCGCGGCGACAGGCCGTAGGCCACCGCCGCCTGGCTGCCCCGCCCGGCGAGGTGCTGGGCGATGGTGGCGACCCGCTGGAGCATGCGGCGGTCGAGGTCGGTGGTGCGCCCGTGGCGCTCCAGCACCGGCACGAACGCCTCCGGCATCAGGGTCTCGCCGGCTAGGCGCAGGCGTGCCATCGCCTCGTAGAACACCACCTTGCGCTGGGGCAGGGACACGATGGGCTGGAGGTGGACCTCCAGGCCGGCGGCGTCGAAGGCGGCGATCAGGGCCGCGTCGCGCGCGGGGTCGCGCACCGGGGCCTCGGCCCGGCCGAGGGCCCGCGGCGTCCAGGGCGCGACCAGCGGCGGATCGGTGCGCCGGAGAGGCGGCGCGTCGAAGCGCGGCTCGGGGCGAATTTCAGGCTCCGGAGCGATGACCCGCGGCACGGGGCGGAGCGGAGGAGCGACGGGCGGAACGACGGGGGCGGGCACGGCCTTGAGGCCGGCGATCTCGCCGTCCTGCGCCGCCACCACGGCCGCGAGTTCCCGCACGATGCCGCTGAGGAGACCGATCTCGGCCGTGACCTCCTCGATGCCGGCGCTGAGGTCGCGGGGATCCGGGCCGGGGGCGCTCGCGGGAAGCCCCGCATCGACGGCCCGGACCTGCTGCTCGGCCAGGGCGCGGGTCACCGTCTCCAGCCGGACCAGCCGCTGCGACAGCACGTCCACCTCGCCCGACAGCTTCTCGCACCGGGCGGTCAGCGTGCCCGCGCGGCGATGGGCGACGAGGGCCGCCACGAGCCCGAGGCCCGCGAGCCCGAGGCTCGCCCCGAGCGGGGAGAAGACCGCGAGCGGCCCGAGAAGGCAGAGCCCGAGCAGACCGAGGGCCCACAGGCTCGTACGCCGGCCGATGATCCGGGCCATCGGAATCTTCGATCCTCGATACGACAGGGAAATACGGGTGCCGGTCCGACCTCGGCCGGTCCGGCGTTCTTTTGTTGCCGAGACGCTCCCGGCCCACAAGCCACCGGACGGCCCCGCAAACGGATTTTCCCGAACTGTGTCCTGTGCTTCCGGGACGTCCCACGCGGCGCGCGCCGGACCGCTTGCATCGGCGTCGCGAGGCGCCACAATGCGCCCCGCGGAACGAGAAGCCCGGAGCGAACCTCATGGACGCGACGCCATCGGACCTCCTGATGCAGGTGGAGGGCATGACCTGCGACGGCTGCGCCGCGGCGGTGTGCCGGGCCATCCAGCGCCTCGACCCCGAGGCCAAGGTCGCGGTCGACCTCGATCACGGACGCGTCGCGGTGACGACCACCGCTCAGGCCCTGAGCATCGCGGAGGCGCTGAACGAGGCCGGATACACAGCGAGTGCCATGACGGGCTGACACAGGTCTGATCCCAAACAAATTTTTGCCTGCAAATTCAAAATTTCCGACGCGCTTTTGCTTGTCCCTTCACGCAAACTGATGCGATCGATGATGCGTGGCCGCTTGGCCGATCCGCACGGCCCAACGTCGGCGGATCCGGTCCTGGCGGCGAACGACGAACGCCAGCGGACGGAATGCGGCCTTGCCGGACCCGATCGCGCAAGAACAATCCGGGAGAAACGCACCAATGCCCTCAGATATCGAGATCGCGCGCGCGGCCACGCTTCAACCGATCACCGAGGTCGCCGCCAAGATCGGCATCCCGGACGACGCGCTGCATCACTACGGCAAGCATATCGCCAAGATCGACCACGCCTTCATCAAGTCGATCGAGACCAAGTCCGAGGGTAAGCTCGTCCTCGTGACGGCGATCAGCCCGACGCCGGCCGGCGAGGGCAAGACCACCACCACGGTCGGCCTCGGCGATGCGCTCAACCGCATCGGCCAGAAGACCGTGATGTGCCTGCGCGAGCCCTCGCTGGGGCCCTGCTTCGGCATGAAGGGCGGCGCGGCCGGCGGCGGCAAGGCCCAGGTCGTGCCGATGGAGCAGATCAACCTGCACTTCACCGGCGACTTCCACGCCATCACCTCAGCCCACAGCTTGGCGGCCGCCCTCATCGACAATCACGTCTACTGGGCCAACGAGCTCAACATCGACGTGCGCCGCATCCACTGGCGCCGCGTGGTCGACATGAACGACCGGGCCCTGCGCGCCATCACCCAGTCCCTCGGCGGCGTCGCCAACGGCTTCCCCCGCGAGGACGGCTTCGACATCACCGTGGCCTCCGAGGTGATGGCGGTGTTCTGCCTCGCCAAGGACCTGGACGACCTCGAGGCGCGCCTCGGCCGCATCGTCATTGCCGAGACCCGCGACCGCAAGCCGGTGACGCTCAAGGACGTCAAGGCCACGGGCGCCATGACGGTGCTCCTGAAGGACGCCCTGCAGCCCAACCTCGTGCAGACCCTGGAGGGCAACCCGGCCCTGATCCACGGCGGCCCCTTCGCCAACATCGCCCATGGCTGCAACTCGGTGATCGCCACCCGCGCGGGCCTCAAGCTCGGCGACTACGTGGTCACGGAGGCCGGCTTCGGCGCCGATCTCGGTGCGGAGAAGTTCATCGACATCAAGTGTCGCCAGGCCGGCCTGAAGCCCTCCGCAGTGGTCATCGTCGCCACCGTGCGCGCTCTCAAGATGCATGGCGGCGTCTCCAAGAAGGAGCTCGGCTCCGAGAACCTCGAGGCCTTGGAGAAGGGCTTCGCCAACCTGGCGCGCCACGTCGCCAACGTGCGCAGCTTCGGTCTGCCCGTCGTCGTGGGCGTCAACCACTTCTACGCCGACACCGATGCGGAGCACGCCAAGCTGAAGACGCTGTGCCGGGACCAGCTCCAGGTCGAGGCCATCACCTGCAAGCACTGGGCGGAGGGCGGTGCCGGCGCCGAGGAGCTCGCCCACGCCGTGGTCAAGCTCGCCAACGGCGAGCAGAAGCCCCTGAGCTACGTCTACGAGACCGAGACCAAGCTCACCGACAAGATCCTCGCCATCGCCACCAAGCTCTACGGCGCCGGCGACATCCAAGTGGAGTCGAAGGCCGCCACCAAGCTCGCCCAGTTCGAAAAGGACGGCTACGGCCACCTGCCTGTCTGCATGGCCAAGACGCAGTACTCGTTCTCCACCGACCCGAGCCTGATGGGCGCGCCCTCGGGCCACCTCATCGCGGTGCGCGACGTGCGCCTCTCGGCGGGCGCGGGCTTCGTCGTGGTGATCTGCGGTGAGATCATGACCATGCCGGGCCTGCCCAAGATCCCGGCCTCGGAGGGCATCCACCTCGACGCCAACGGGCAGATCGAGGGGCTGTTCTAGCCCGCACGAACCCGCCCCCCGCGTCGGGCGGGGGGCGGGTCGGCGCCGCGGTGCCACGTGATCCGGTCGGCGACCCGTGCTAGCCAGGGTCGCATGATCCGCCCTACCTGCCAGTCCCCCTCGTGATCCCCTGGGTCGTTCTCGGCACCGCGCCCGTGCCGGGCGGGTCGGACTCCCTGCGCCTGCTGCAGCGGGGCACCGAATTCTCGATCCAGCTCGGCCACAACGAGCTGATGAACAGCCGGCTCAGCGGCTCCGAGGAGGCGCTGGCGACCCTGACCGCCGCGCGGCTCGGGCTCCGGACGAATGCCTGCTGGCTGATCGGCGGCTACGGCATGGGCTTCACCCTCCGGGCCGCCCTCGACGCCCTGCCCGCGGAGGCCCGGATCGTGCTGGCCGAGCTCGTGCCGGCAGTTCTGGACTGGGGCCGCGGCCCCCTGGCGGGCCTCTCGTCCGAGGCGCTGTCGGACCCGCGCGCCGAGGCGCGGGTGGCGGACGTCGCCGCGGTGATCCGCGCAGGGCGCGGGACCTACGACGCGATCCTCCTCGACGTCGACAACGGCCCGGACGGGCTGACGCGCCGCGCCAACGACCAGCTCTACGACGCCGCGGGCCTCGCCGCCGCACGGGCCGCCCTGCGCCCCGGCGGGGTGCTGGCCGTGTGGTCGGCCCATCCCGATCCAGCCTTCACCCAGCGACTGGCGCGGGGCGGCTTCCGGGTGGAGGCGGTCGGCGTGCGGGCCGGGCGCTCGCGCGGGGCGCGCCACACCATCTGGCTCGCCGAGCGACCGGCCCGGTGACGGGAGCTCAGGCCGAGGCACTCCGGCGCTCGCGCTGCCGGTTGAGGCGGGTCGCGCCGTAGATCGCGGCGAGCTGGCGCCGGGCAGCCTTGACGGGGGCTTCGTTCCGCTCGGCGCAGGCGGCCCTGATGATGCGCAGGGCATCGGCCACGGAACGCTCGAGGCGCGCTTCGGCCGGCCGGCTCAGCGGGCGGGTGGTCTGGGTGGTCTCGGTCCGGTCCATGCTGGGCCCCTCGTCGGCGAGCCCGTCCTCTCCCGGGGCGGGTCCCGGCGGCGACCATCGGCAGAGGGCGGGGCGGCAACAAGGCAGCGTGGCCGTAAGCGCGGGCGCAGGTCGGCGTCAGGCGACGGAATGCCCCCGGACCTCAGTCCCGGCCCTGGCCCTCGTTGAACTTGTCGCGACAGGTATAGCCGACGAAGCACTTGGGATTGTCCCGGGTTGTCTCCCAGGACGGCTGGGTGGTTTCCGGCAGCGGGCAGAACCCGCCGTCGCGCACGAAGCGCGCGTAGGTCGCCGGCCCCGTACTCATCACGACGGCGCCGGCCCGGGCCACCAGGGCCGCGGCTTCGGCGCAGGTCATCGCGCGGGTGTCGGGACGGGCCTGGGCATCGGTCTGGGCCAGGGCCGCGCCCGGCAGGAGAGCCGTGCAGGCGAGGAGGACGGACAGGCTCCGCCGCGAAAGATCCATCATGGTGCCCCCTGGCCGAACCCGGGCGGGGGGAACTCTTCCGGGCGGCGTCATACCGGCCACGATACCTCCCGGACCCCGTGCGGCAAAGCCGGACTCACGCCGCCGTGAGGGCGAGGGTGAAATCCACCGCCTCGGTGACGCCCTCCTGCCACAGGGAGACGGGGGTCGGACGGGCGAGATGCAGGGCGCAGTCCGCCTCGCCGCCGGTGATGCGCAGGTCCGCGCCGACCTTGGCGGCGAGGCCCCGCATGGGCCGGTTCCAGGCAAGGCAGCGCACGTGCAGGTCGCGCACGCCGCGGTTGCGGGCCGCGGCGGCGATCCGCCGGAACAGGGCTTGGCCGAGGCCATGGCGGCGATAAGCCTTCTCCACCGCGAAGGCGGCCTCCGCCTCGGTCCCGAGGACGAAACCGGGCGGCGGCGCGGAGGTGGGACGCAACTCGCCGAGCCCCCGCAGGGTGCCGTCGACGAAGCTGCCGAACATCAGGCCCTCGGCGCTCAGGGCGTTGCGCGCATAGGTGAGCGCGGCCGCGTCGCTCAGCGCGCCCATGAAGCGGTTGGCCCGGGTCTCCGGGTCGAGCCGCAGGAAGTAGGATTCCACCGCCGGGCCATCGTTGGGCCACAGGCGGCGGAGGATCGGTTGAAGGGTCGGATGCGTATCGGGCATCGGGTGCCGGTCTCCGGTTTCGGGGCGCGCAGGACGTGCCGGTTCCGGGCGTAGCCTCCCTCAAGGCGGATCAGATCTGGCATCGCTGCCACATTTGTGCAATGCAGCAAAGCGACCGGCTGCCGCGCGTCCGGCGCCGGAACCGGATCCGGGGCTTGATCCCGCGGGGTGGCCGCGTCAGACCGGCAGATCCGCCGGCCGCCCGATCCCCTTCCTCCGCGAACAGGTCGCCCACACCGTGAACGCCCCCTCCTCCTCGGGCCTCGCGCCGTCGAGCCAGGCCAAGGCCGGCGCCGTGTCCCCCGGTCCGGTCTCCGACCGCTACGAGGCCCTGGTCCGCACCGCGGCCATCGAGCGCGACCCGGCGCAGATCCACTTGGTGCGCGCCCTCGACCGCCTGGTGCTGGAGCTCGGCCGCCGCAAGCGCGCCCGCAAGGGCAGCGCGCTCGGCTGGCTGTTCGGCCGCCGGGACGATGCCGCGACGACGCCCAAGGGGCTCTACATCTGGGGCTCGGTGGGACGGGGCAAGACCATGCTGATGGACCTCTTCCACGAGGCCGCCCCCGAACCGAAGCGCCGGGTGCACTTCCACGGCTTCCTCGCCGACGCGCACGAGCGCATCCACGCCCATCGCCAGGCCCTGAAGGCTGGCACCGCCAAGGGCGACGACCCGATCCCGGTGGTGGCCGACGCCCTGGCCGACGAGGCGACGCTGCTCTGCTTCGACGAGTTCACCGTCACCGACATCGCCGACGCGATGATCCTCGGCCGCCTGTTCGGCGCCCTGTTCAAGCGCGGCGTCACGGTGGTGGCGACCTCCAACGTCGAGCCCGACCGGCTCTACGAGGGCGGCCTGAACCGCGCCCTGTTCCTGCCCTTCGTCGCCGAACTGCAGGATCGGGTGGAGGTGCTGCGCCTCGATTCCCGCACCGATTTCCGGCTGGAGAAGCTCGGGGGCGCCTCGGTCTATCACGTGCCCGCGGACGGCACGGCGGCGGCGGCCCTGGCGGCCGCGTTCAAGGGCCTCACCGGCAAGGCCAAGGGCCGGCCCGCGACCCTGCGGGTGAAGGGGCACGATGTGCCGGTACCCGAGGAGACCGGCGGCGTTGCCCGCTTCGGCTTCGCCGACCTCTGCGCCCAGCCGCTCGGCGCCTCCGACTACATGGCGGTGGCCCGCGCCTTCCACACGGTGATCGTCTCGGACATCCCCGTGATGGGGCCGGACAACCGCAACGAGGCCAAGCGCTTCATCACCCTGGTGGACACCCTCTACGACGCTCACGTGAAGCTCGTCGCCTCGGCCGCGGCCGAGCCCCAGGCCCTCTACACCGCCACCGAGGGGCGCGAGGCCTTCGAATTCGACCGCACGGTCTCCCGCCTGATCGAGATGCGCTCCTCGGAATACCTCGCCCTGCCGCACGGGGCCGGCGATTCCGGCGCGAGCGGGTCGAGCGCCGGCCTGGTCGAGACCTGAACCGCGAGACGCGAGAGCCGGGAGGGCCGACCGTCACCGGTTGGGATTTGCGTGGAAGCCGGCAAAATCAACGTGCGACCCGGCGATCCGGATCACCCGTCCGGCTTCGCCCCGTGCGCAACGGCACATGGAGGCCGCATCGCCCGTCCGGGGACGGATGACGGGGCCAGCCTCCGGTTGCGCCGCAACAGCCCGGACGTTTAATTGGATTCATTCCGAGGTGCGGGGCGTGGGGGCTTCGTGCGCTGCGACGGCTCTCCCGATCGGAGAGGCCGGATCCGCCGCCGCATCTCAGGACCTTTCGATGCGGACGGCGACGCCACGTCGACCGTGCCAACGCCCGACATGTGACCCCGACGGCTTCCCGCCGGTTGATGGATTGGCGTGACGCCGATCCCGACCGGCCCGTGGCCTGATCCATGACAGGATACACCGATGATCAAACTGACCGTGAACGGAGCTGAACGCAGCTTCGACGGCGATCCCGACATGCCGCTGCTGTGGTACCTGCGCGACGAGGTCGGGCTCACCGGAACCAAGTTCGGCTGTGGGCAGGCCCTCTGCGGCGCCTGCACCATCCATGTGGGCGGAACGGCCGTGCGCGGCTGCGTCACCCCCGTCTCGGCCGCCGAGGGGCAGGCCGTCGTCACCATTGAGGGCCTGTCCCCCGACGGCAACCATCCGGTTCAGGTTGCCTGGCGCGACCTCAACGTGGCGCAGTGCGGCTACTGCCAGTGCGGGCAGATGATGCAGGCCGCCTCCCTCCTCACCGAGACCCCGAAGCCCACCGACGCGCAGATCGACGAGGCCATGAGCGGGAACCTGTGCCGTTGCGGCACCTACCCCCGCATCCGCGCCGCGATCCACCAGGCCGCGGGCCAGAAGCCCGCCGTGAACAAGGGAGAGCGCCTGTGATCCACGAAGCTCAAACCATGGCGGCCCGCGCCACCGCGCCGGCCGACGTTGCACCCGTGGAGACCGTGCCCGGTCCGAGCGCCCTCGCCAATGTCAGCCGCCGCGCGGCGATGCTCGGCGGCATGGGCGCCCTGGTGCTCGCCCTGTCCTGGCGTGACCCGGCCCAGGCCGAGGACAAGAAGGACGAGCCCAAGAAATACGGCGCCGATGCCATGCCGCATGGCTGGCAGGACGACCCGAAGGTCTTCGTCGCCATCGCGTCCGACGGCACCGTGACGGTGACCTGCCATCGCTCCGAGATGGGCCAGGGCGTGCGCACCTCGATCGCCCTGGTGGTGGCCGACGAGCTCGAGGCCGACTGGTCCAAGGTGAAGGTCGCCCAGGCCTGGGGTGACGAGGCCCGCTTCGGCAACCAGGACACCGACGGCTCGCGCTCGCTCCGCCACTTCTTCCCGCACCTGCGCCATGCCGGTGCCGCGGCCCGCGCCATGCTGGTCCAGGCCGCCGCCAAGCAGTGGGGCGTGCCGGCGAGCGAGGTGAAGGCCGAGAACTCGATCGTCACCCACGCCAAGTCGAAGCGCAGCCTCGGTTACGGCGAGGTCGCGGCCGCAGCCGCCGAATTGCCGGTGCCGGCCCGCGAGAGCGTCGTGCTGAAGAAGCAGGACGCCTTCCGCTACATCGGCAAGGGCAAGATCGGCCTCATCGACAACCACGACTTCACCGTCGGCAAGGCGATGTACGGCATCGACACCCGCCTCGACGGGATGCTCTACGCCCTCATCGCCCGCCCGCCCGTCTACGGCGGCAAGGTCAAGAGCGTCGACGATTCCGAGGCCATGAAGGTCGCGGGCGTGGTCAAGATCTTCACCATCGACGCGCCCGAGATTCCGTCCGAGTTCCAGCCCGTCGGCGGCGTCGCCGTGGTGGCCAAGAACACCTGGGCGGCGATGAAGGCCCGCGAGGCCCTCAAGATCACCTGGGACGACGGCCCGAACGCCACCTACGATTCCGTCGCCTTCCGGGGCGAGCTGGAGAAGGCGGCGCGCGCGCCCGGTAAGGTCGTGCGCGACCAGGGCGACGTCGCCGGGGCCATGGCCAAGGCCAAGACGAAGCTCGAGGCGGAGTACTTCGTGCCCCACCTCGTCCAGGCCCCGATGGAGCCGCCGGCGGCCACCGTGCGGATCAAGGACGGGTTCTGCGAGGCCTGGGCCAATACCCAGGCGCCCCAGGCGACGCATGATCGCCTCGCCAAGAAGCTGAACCTGCCTGCCGACAAGGTGAAGGTGAACGTGACGCTGCTCGGCGGCGGCTTCGGCCGCAAGTCGAAGCCCGACTACGTGCTGGAAGCGGCCCTGTGCAGCCAGGCCGTGGACGGGGCGCCGGTCAAGCTGATCTGGACCCGCGAGGACGACCTCCACCACGGTTACTACCACACCATCTCGGTGGAGCGCCTGGAGGCCGGGCTCGACGACAAGGGCATGCCGGTCGCCTGGCTGCACCGCTCGGCGGCGCCCACCATCGGATCGATCTTCGCCCCCGACCCGAAGCACGAGCTGCCGTTCGAGCTCGGCATGGGCCTGACCAACACGCCGTTCGCCGTGCCCAACATCCGTCTTGAGAACCCGGCGGCGGATGCCCACGTGCGCATCGGCTGGTTCCGCTCGGTCTCCAACATCCCGCACGCCTTCGCGATCCAGTCCTTCGTGTCCGAACTCGCCCACGCGGCGGGACGTGACCCGAAGGAGTACCTGCTCGCGTTGATCGGTCCTGACCGGCTCATCGACCCGACCAGCATCAGCGACGTCTGGAACTACGGCGAGGATCCCGCCCGCTACCCGATCGATACGGGGCGCCTGCGCCGCGTGATCGAGGCGGCAGCCAAGGGCATCGGCTGGGGTCGCAAGATGGAGAAGGGCACCGGCCTTGGGATCGCTGGCCACTACAGCTTCGTCACCCACACGGCGGTGGCGGCGGAGGTGGCGGTCGGCCCCAAGGGCGAGGTGCAGGTCAAGCGCGTCGACATCGCCATCGATTGCGGACCGCAGGTCAATCCGGAGCGGATCCGTTCGCAGATGGAGGGCGCGGTCGTCATGGGCATGGGTCTGGCGCTCACGGCCGAGATCACCTTCAAGGACGGACGCGCGCAGCAGAACAACTTCGACGGCTACGAGATCACCCGCATCGATGCGGCGCCGAAGGAGATCCACGTCCACCTGCTGCCGAACCCGGACTACAGCCGTCCCCTCGGCGGGGTCGGCGAGCCCGGCGTTCCGCCCGTGGCTCCGGCGATCGCCAACGCGATCTTCGCCGCCACCGGCCGGCGCATCCGGCAGCTGCCGATTCGCGACCAGCTGAGCGCCTGATCGGGCATCGCCCTCCCGGGTCCCGGGAGGGTTCGGGGCGCAGGGCGGATTCGTGCCGTCCTGCGCCCCGTCTTATATCCGGCCCCATCGGATCCGACCGCACCCTGGCGGAGGCGAAGGCGTCCGGACGCCCACGCACGCTCGTGCCGATTCGGCCTCGGGTCGGCGAACCGTGTTCCCGCCGGCGGTTTTCCCGCCCCGCCAAGGGAGCCCGGCCTCGCTCCCGGGGGTTGACCCTCCGACGGAGGCGGCCTCGGTCGAGCCGACCCCACCTTCCGAATCAAGGACAGCAATCGATGACCCGTTTCCTGTGGCCCGTTGCCGGGTGTCTCGCCGCCGGTTTCCTCGCAGCGGGTGCGGCGCCCGCCCTCGCCTCGCCCTGCGGCGATCGCATCGCCAAGCTCGAGGGACCAGTGAAGGATCTGGCCAAGGAGGCGATCTCCGCCAACACCAGCGGCAAGGCCACGGCCAGCGCGCGCAGCGGTCAGGGCATCACGGGAAGCGGCGGCAGCGCCTCGGCCGAGGCCGCGGCCCCCGAGAAGTCGGCGGAGGCCGGAGAGGGCGGCGACAAGGCGATGCAGGCGAAGGTGGCCCTCGACGAGGCGCGCACGGCCGACAAGAAGGGCGATGCCAAGGCCTGCGGCGAAGCGGTCGATCGGGCGCAGAAGCAAGTGGACGGCGCGCCCTGAGGCGCGGGCCCCGGCCATGGGGCCCGGGGGAGCGCTGGCCCCGTCATCAGGGGCCGGCGCGGGTCTTACGGGTTGGGGTGCATCGGGGGCGGCGACGGCATCCGCCCCACCTGCCTGCGGATTTCAGGCGCTGGTGACGGCCGCGAGAGCGTGGTCGTTTCCGTTCAGGCCGGCGCAGAGATCATCGATCTCTGCCAGATCAAGAGCTTCCCCGGAATCGCTCGCAATAGCATCGATCAAGTGATCCTGATGCGGGCTGAAGGGATGCCCCTGCAAACGGTAGAATTGATAATAGCGAAGCGCGGCTAATACAGCATCACGTTCTCGATCAGTAATGGTAATATTCTGCATGCCGGTTATAATTCCCGTTATTGGTTGCGGGAGTTCGAGAAACAACCACTCTGCGGCGCCGTGAGCTTGGATGTTGTAAGCGAATCCGGACGGATTCGTCCATCACCGGAAACCCTCCGTTAGCCGTTTCACCATCGACCCGAACCGCCCTCGAACGGCCAAGTCTTTGGCCGGTCGCCATTTCCGCCGAAGGGCGCCGGCAGAGGTTTTTTTTAGCCCTGCGATTTTATCCTATGCGCTTGACAACCTTTGATAAGTCTTGCGGCGCTTGCAATGCCGGTGCGCCGGACCCATCGCGGCGTCAGCGTATCCTTAACCGATCGGTGCCACTGTCACGCTTCGACCGCCCTGCCTCGTGCGGAGCGCGGGATGCGGAGGCCGGGGTCAGAGTCATGCCCAAGACCCGAAGCGAATATTCGTCCGGAGCCGATGGGGTGCGGCCCGCCACGCCGACGCTTGGCCCCAGCGTCCGCCGCCATCTCGGGCACACCCTTCGCTCCTTCTACGCCGAGATCGTGGCCGATCCGCCGAGCGCACGGCTCGAGGCGCTGCTCGCCCGGCTCGGCAAGGGTAAGCGCTGAGCCCCGGGTGTGGCCCGTTTACCGCGTTTCCGAATCTTGCCCTCGCCTGTGCGTGAATTCACGGACGGTTCACGCCGGGATCGCTAGTGGTGCGTTGATCCGATGAGCACGCGCACTCCGCCGCGCTCTCACACGAAGCAGTTCCATGATCACGCTCGCCCTCGTCGTTGTCGGCAACATCCTGCTGGCGTCTCTGTTCTCGCTCATCGCCGTCGCGGCGGACTGAGCGTTCCGCGCCGTAGCCTGAGGCCGGCGCGCCCCATTCCTCAGCCACCCTCACATTCCCGCCTGCCGCCAGCGGTAGCCGGGATCCTGCCCTGAGGCGGTCCCCGATGCCCCGAGGCTCCCGCCTGCGGGGTGTTCGGCGTGGCCTCGGCCGGGTGGGCCCGCGCCCCCGACCTCATCCTCGAGGGGGCGGGCACCGGGCACCCTTCTTCCGCGGTGAAGCCAACCGATCGCGGCGATCGCCTCCCCCCGGCGCAGGACACCCGACCAGCTTCGAAAAATGATGGAAATGTCCTTTCTATAGAACCCGGCGCGACCAGCAGTTTCTTCTTCCGTCTTGAACCCAGGGAGTATCCTGTTCTCCCTCGAAGTAAACTCGCTTTCGATCGGGGGGGCTCCGGGGAACGAAGGGACCCATACCGGCTTATCCGACCCAGGCCCAACGCTTGACAACGTTCGTTAAAACGAACGAAACCAGCACCGCCGGGGTCGCGATGCGGATGCCTCCGCTCCGGCTGCGCGAGCCAGATTCGGAGACCCCCGTGAGCGAGACTTCTTCCCGGACCACCGGCCGCACCCGCCGCCATGCAGTCCTGCTCGGCGCCGGCCTCGCCGCGGCCCTGCTCGTGCCGACCCTGGCCTGCGCCCAGACCGAGCTCCTCAACGTCTCCTACGATCCGACTCGCGAGCTCTATCGGGAGATCAACGCGGCCTTCTCCGAGGAGTGGAAGGCCAAGACCGGCGAGACCCTGACCGTGCGCGCCGCACATGGCGGCTCGGGCTCGCAGGCCCGCACGGTGATCGACGGCATTCCGGCCGATGTGGTGACCCTCGGCATCCCGTCCGACATCGACGCGATCAGCCGGATCTCGAAGAAGATCGTCCCCGATTGGCGGACGAAGCTGCCGAACCAGGGCCTGCCCTACACCTCGACCGTGGTGTTCCTCGTGCGCAAGGGCAACCCGAAGGGCGTGACGGACTGGGGCGACCTCGTGAAACCCGACATCAAGGTCATCACCCCGAACCCGAAGACCTCCGCCGGCGGTCGCTGGAACTTCCTCGCAGCCTGGGGCTACGCCTACGAGAAGGAGGGCAAGGACGCCGACAAGGCCAACGCCTTCGTGGGGGCGGTCTACAGGAACGTCCCGGTCCTCGACACCGGCGCCCGCGGCTCCACCGTGACCTTCGCGCAGCGCGGCCTCGGCGACGTGCTGCCCACCTGGGAGAACGAGGCCTACCTCGTGTTCGAGGAGTTCGGCCGCGACAAGTTCGATGTGGTGGTGCCGCCGACCTCCATCTACGCCGAGCCCCCGGTCGCCCTGGTCGACGTCAACGTCGACAAGAAGGGAACCCGCAAACAGGCCGAGGCTTATCTTCAGTTCCTCTATTCCGACCGGGCGCAGGCCATCTTCGCCAAGCACCATTACCGCCCGCTCAACCGCGCGGCGGCCAAGCCCGAGGACCTGGCGCAGTTGCCCGAGCTGAAGCTGTTCAAGATCGAGGATCTGCAGGGCGACTGGGACGAGATCCAGAAGAAGAATTTCGACAACGGGGGCCTGTTCGACCAGCTGAGCAAGGCGGGGCGCTGACCCGGCGCTCCCCGATCCCCGCGCTTACCCGGGCGGGGCCCGAGACCTGAGCAGGACACCACCATGGCCCCGCCCCCGCGCGCCAACCCGCCGACCCGTGCGAAGCGCCGCTTCCTCCGTCCGAGCGTGATCCCCGGTTTCGGGCTCGCCTTCGGCTACACCCTGACCTGCCTCGGCCTGATCGTGCTGCTGCCGCTGGCCGCTCTGGTGACGCGCGCCTCCGGCCTCGGCTTCGCGGGCATCTGGGAGGTCGCCACCGATCCACGCGTGGCCAGCGCCCTGCGCGTCAGCTTCGGCGTCTCCCTCCTGGCGGCGCTGACGGCCTCGGTGTTCGGCTTCCTCATCGCCTGGGTGCTGACGCGCTACCGGTTTCCCGGCCGCAAGATCGTCGACGCGGTGGTGGACCTCCCCTTCGCGCTCCCCACCGCCGTGGCCGGCATTGCCCTGGCCGCGCTCTACGCCCCCAACGGCCTCGTCGGCGCGCAGCTCGCCCGGATCGGCATCGAGGCGGCCTACACGCCCGTGGGCATCTACATCGCCATGGTGTTCATCGGCCTGCCCTTCGCGGTGCGCACGGTGCAGCCGCTGATCGCCGAGATCGACAAGGAGATCGAGGAGGCCTCCGCCACCCTCGGGGCGGGGCGCGTCCACACCCTGGTGCGGGTGGTGCTGCCGCCGCTGATCCCGGCGGTGCTCACGGGCTTCGCCCTCGCCTTCGCCCGCGGGGTCGGCGAGTACGGCTCGATCATCTTCATCGCCGGCAACCTGCCCTACGTCTCCGAGATCGCGCCGCTCCTCATCGTCATCAAGCTGTCCGAGTACGATTACGGCGGCGCCTGCGCCATCGCCACGATCATGCTGGGCATCTCGTTCCTCACCCTCCTCGCCATCAACCTGATCCAGGCCTGGAGCCGGCGGAGATTCGGCTATGTCTGAGACCTTCGCCCCCGTCGCCCTCGCCGAGGCGCGTCCGGCCAGCGTCGTCACCGAGGGGCGCTGGATCCGCTGGCTGCTGATCGCCGTCGCGATCCTGTTCCTGGCGCTGTTCCTGGTGCTGCCGCTCCTCACCGTGTTCGCGCAGGCCTTCGCCAAGGGCTTTGCCGCCTACCTCGCCGCCTTCACCGAGGCCGACGCCCACGCGGCGATCCGGTTGACGCTGCTGACCGCCGCCATCGCGGTGCCGTTCAACCTCGTCTTCGGGATCATGGCCTCCTGGGCCGTCGCCAAGTTCGAGTTCTGGGGCAAGAACCTGCTCGTCACCCTGATCGACCTGCCGTTCTCGGTCTCGCCGGTAGTCTCGGGCCTGATCTACGTGCTGGTCTTCGGGGCGCAGGGCATCCTCGGCCCGTGGCTGCTCGATCACGACGTCCAGGTCATCTTCGCGGTACCGGGCATCGTGCTGGCGACCATCTTCGTCACCTTCCCGTTCGTCGCCCGCCAGCTCATCCCGCTGATGCAGGAGCAGGGCACGGCGGAGGAGGAGGCGGCGCTGACCCTCGGGGCGTCCGGCTGGCACGCCTTCCGGACGGTGACGCTGCCGAACATCCGCTGGGGCCTCCTCTACAGCGTGCTCCTCTGCAATGCCCGCGCGATGGGCGAGTTCGGCGCGGTCTCGGTGGTCTCCGGCCACATCCGGGGCCTCACCAACACGCTGCCGCTCCACGTGGAGATTCTCTACAATGAGTACAACTTCGTTGCCGCTTTCGCCGTCGCCTCCCTCCTGGCCGGCCTCGCCCTCGTCACCCTCTGCGTCAAATCCCTCCTCGAATGGCGCTACGCCGACGAGATCGCCGCGGGCGCCCGGGGCCACTGAGCGGGTGGGCGGCTCCACCGCCATCCGGGTCGAGGCGCTGTCGAAGACGTTCGACACGGCCGCGGTCCTGCACGACTTCTCTCTCGACGTGCGGGCGGGCGAGTTGCTGGCGCTGCTCGGCCCCTCGGGCTCGGGCAAGACCACGCTGCTGCGCATCATCGCCGGCCTCGATTTCCCCGATGCGGGCCGCATCGTGTTCGGGGCCGAGGACGCGACCCGGCTCCCCGTGCAGCAGCGCGCGGTGGGCTTCGTGTTCCAGCACTACGCCCTCTTCAAACACATGAGTGTCGCCGAGAACATCGCCTACGGACTCAACGCCCGGAAGCGGTCCGAGCGCCCGGCCAAGGCTGAGATCAAGCGCCGGGTCGGCGACCTCCTCGACCTCATCAAGCTCTCCGGCTTCGCTGACCGCTATCCAAGCCAGCTCTCCGGCGGACAGCGGCAGCGCATCGCGCTGGCCCGGGCGCTCGCGGTGGAGCCGCGCGTCCTCCTGCTCGACGAGCCGTTCGGCGCCCTCGACGCCCAGGTGCGCAAGGACCTGCGCCGCTGGCTGCGCGAGATCCACGACCGCACCGGCCAGACCACGATCTTCGTGACCCACGACCAGGACGAGGCCCTGGAGCTCTCCGACCGTGTTGCGGTGCTCGACAAGGGCCGTCTGGAGCAGGTCGGCACTCCGGACGAGGTCCAGGAGGCGCCGGTCTCCGCCACCGTGCTGAAGTTCCTCGGCGACACCATCGAGGTCGAGGCGATCGCGCAGGGCGGCGAGGTCCGCGTCGACGGCCGCCTGACGCCGGTGCGGGCCCCCGAGGGCCTCGTCGGTCCGGTCAAGCTCTATGCCCGCCCCTGGCAGCTCCAGTTCGCCGAGGGCGATCAGGCCCATCTCCAGGGCGTCGTGCGCTCGTCCTACCGGACGCAGGGGCGTCAGCGCATCGAAGTCGACCGGCCCGAGGGCAAGACCGTGGTGGTGGAGGCCGCCGACACCAACCGCTTCGCCGCCGGGAGCCCCGTGGGCCTGCGGATCATCGGCGGCCACGTGTTTCCGAACTAGCGTGGGTTTTCCGGACTGACGGGAAAGCGTCTTGCGCTCGCCGACGCGATCGGGTGTGACTGCCGCCGTCCAAATCAGGAGGAGGCAGCATGTCGGGTGGTCACGGGGCGGGCAGCGGTTCGAACAAGCGCGTCGCGCTGCTGATCTCGGTGCTGGCGCTGTTCCTGGCGCTGGCCGAGACCCTGGCCAAGGGCGCGCAGACCGACGCCCTCGGGGCCAATGTCGAGGCCTCCAACCAGTGGGCCTACTTCCAGGCCCGCACCATCCGGGGCACGGTCCTCAAGACCGCCGACGAGACCCTGGCGCTGCTGCCGCCGGAGGTGGCGAATGCCGAGGCCGTGAAGGCCAAGCGCGCCGAGTGGGCCAAGACCATGGCCCGCTGGGACAGCGAGCCCGCCACCGGCGAGGGGCGCAAGGAACTGGCCGAGAAGGCGCGGCACTCGCAGGAGGTGCGCGACCTCGCCCTGCA
This sequence comes from Methylobacterium sp. Leaf88, assembly GCF_001422795.1. Classification (NCBI taxonomy): domain Bacteria; kingdom Pseudomonadati; phylum Pseudomonadota; class Alphaproteobacteria; order Hyphomicrobiales; family Methylobacteriaceae; genus Methylobacterium; species Methylobacterium sp. Leaf88. The sequence goes on from NZ_LMMK01000045.1 coordinate 250,251, forward strand.
CCGCTACCACCATTACGAGATTGCCTCGGCCGCCTTCCAGATCGGCATCGTGCTCGCCTCGGCGGAGGTCATCACCGGCATCTTCGCCCTGGTGGTCGGAGGCGGGCTCCTGGGCGTCGCCGGCCTGGCCCTGCTGGGCTTCGGCCTCTACGCGCCGCACACGCTGCCGTTCTTCCACTGAACGTGTCCCCGTGAGCCCGTCCCCGGCGGCGCGCCATCGGCAGCCGCCGGGCGAGGACGGGGCGCTCAGCGCTTCGGCATTCCCTTGGCGAGGGCCGCGCGCCGCAGAGCCTCGGCCAGGGCGCCGCCGGCCTCGGGCGCCGGCGCCGGATTGGCCCGCAGTGCCGGTCTCGCGGCCGGAGCCGGAGCGGGCGGCGCCTCGCGGCGGGCGGCGGGACGCGGCGCGCCGGCCTCGTCCGAGCGCATCGTGAGGGCGATGCGCTTGCGGTTGGGATCGACCTCGAGCACCCGGACCTGCACGACGTCGCCGGGCTTCACCACCTCGCGGGGGTCCTTCACGAACCGGTCGGCCAGCATCGAGATATGCACCAGGCCGTCCTGGTGAACCCCGACATCCACGAAGGCGCCGAAGGCCGCCACGTTGGTGACGACACCCTCCAGGCGCATGCCGGGCTTCAGGTCGGCGATCTTCTCGACCCCCTCCTGGAAGGTCGCGGTCCGGAAGGCCGGGCGCGGGTCGCGGCCCGGCTTCTCCAGTTCCGACAGGATGTCGGTGACGGTGGGCAGGCCGAAGGTCGCGTCGGTGAAGACCTTCGGGTCCAGGCTGCGCAGGGCGCCGGTGTTGCCGATCAACGCCTGGATCGGCTGGCCGGTGGCGGTAAGGATCCGGCGAACCACCGGGTAGGCCTCCGGGTGCACGCCCGAAGCGTCGAGGGGATCGGTCCCACCGCGGATGCGCAGGAAGCCGGCGGCGAGTTCGTAGGCCTTGGGCCCGAGCCCCGCCACCTTCTTCAGGCCGGCGCGGCTGCGGAACGGGCCGTGGGCGTCCCGGTGCCCGATGATGTTGGAGGCCACCCGCGCGGTGAGGCCCGAGACCCGGGCCAGCAGCGGCGCCGAGGCGGTGTTCACGTCGACCCCGACGCCGTTCACGCAATCCTCCACCACCGCGTCGAGGGAGCGCGCCAGCTTCCCCTCGGCCAGATCGTGCTGGTACTGGCCGACGCCGATCGCCTTCGGTTCGATCTTGACGAGCTCGGCCAGGGGGTCCTGCAGGCGCCGGGCGATGGAGACCGCGCCGCGGATCGAGACGTCGAGCTCGGGCAGCTCCGCGCTGGCATAGGCCGAGGCCGAGTAGACCGAGGCGCCGGCCTCCGAGACCATCACCTTGGTCAGTTTCAGCTCGGGCTGCTTGGCGATAAGTTCGGCGGCGAGCTTGTCGGTCTCGCGCGAGGCGGTCCCGTTGCCGATGGCGACGAGCTCCACCTTGTGCGTCCGGCAGAGCTTGGCGAGAGCGATCAGGGCGCCGTTCCAGTCGCGGCGCGGCTCGTGCGGGTAGATCGTGTCGGTGGCCACCACCTTGCCGGTGGCGTCGACCACCGCGACCTTCACGCCGGTGCGGAAGCCCGGGTCGAGCCCGAGGGTCGGGCGCGCCCCGGCCGGGGCCGCGAGCAGGAGGTCGCGCAGGTTGCCAGCAAACACCGAGACGGCGCCGGCCTCCGCCACGGCCCAGAGCCGGGCGCGCAGGTCCGTGTCCGTGGCGGACTTCAGGCGGGTGCGCCAAGTCCGCCGCACCGTCTCCATCAGGAAGGCGTCGCCGGGTCGGCCCTGGTCGCGGATGCCGAAGGTCTTGGCGATGCGCAGTTCCTGCGAACCGGGCTGGCCCTTGGCAGGCTCCTCGCCCACCGCGTCGGCGATGGCGAGGTCGAGCACCTCTTCCTTCTCGCCGCGGAACAGGGCGAGGATGCGGTGCGAGGGCAGCTTCGCGAGGGCTTCCGAGAAGTCGAAGTAATCCGAGAACTTCTCGCCGGACGCCGCCTTGCCGGGCTTCACCGTGGCGACCATCCGGCCGCGCTGCCAGCCGGTCTCGCGGAGCGAACCGACCAGCTCCGGGTCCTCGCCGAAGCGCTCGATCAGGATGGCGCGCGCACCCTCGAGGGCGGCCTCGACGTCGGCGACGCCCTTGCCCGCGTCCACGTAGGCCCGGGCAGCCGCCTCGGGAGACTGGTCGGGCCGGGCCAGCAGAGCCTCGGCGAGGGGGGCGAGCCCGGCTTCGCGGGCGATCTGCGCCTTCGTCCGCCGCTTCAGCTTGAAGGGCAGGTAGAGGTCCTCCAGCCGGGCCTTGGTGTCGGCCGCGAGGATCCGCGCCTTCAGCCCGGCCTCGAGCTTGCCCTGGGCCTCGATCGCCTCCAGCACCGCCGCCCGGCGGGCCTCCAGATCGCGCAGGTAGGCGAGGCGCTCCTCCAGGGTGCGCAGCTGCGCGTCGTCGAGAGTGCCGGTGACCTCCTTGCGGTAGCGCGCGATGAACGGCACCGTCGCACCGCCGTCGAGCAGGTCGACCGCGGCCTTCACCTGCCATTCCGCGACGCCGAGTTCGGCGGCGAGACTCGTGTTGATGGCGGCCATGAGGCGTCTCCGGGTGGGGCCGGGTGTCTACAGGGCCGGCCGCCGGGAGGTCAAACCCACCGCTGGCATGGCCAGATCGTATGGGCGGATCGTCAGGCGACCGCGTCCCAGGTCTCCGTCACGGCCCGGCCGTCCCGGACGAGGCGGGCGCGCAGGATCACGTCGCCCGCCGGCAGCGGCGTCGGCGGCCGCCACTCGACGTAGAGCCGCCAGCCGCCGGTCTGGGGCACGAACTCCACCACCGGGTCGACCATCGTGCCGGCGCTGGCGGACGCGTCGGCGGCCAGGTCCGCCCCGCGGTCGGCCGGCAGGCCCGGCCCCGCGAAATCGATGACGTAGAGGCGACGATCCGGGCTCGGCGGCGTGGTCGGGCGCAGGCGCTCGGCCGAACCCACCCGTGTGGAGACGACCCGACCGAGGGTGCCGGGCACGACCGTCGCCGGCTCCGCCCCGACCGTCGTGAGGGTGTAGGACACGGCTCGCTCGGTCCCGGCCGGCAGGGGCGCGCCGGGCACGAAGGCCGCCACGATGTTGTCCATGTACTCCTCGCGCGACGGGATCTCGAAGAGCCGGACCGCGCCGGCCCCGAACCCGGCTTCCGGCGTGATCCAGAGCCCGGGCCGCGCCTCGTGCCGGGCCTGCACGTCGAGATAGGCGGGAAAGTCGCGGGCGCGCTGGAGCAGGCCGAAGCCCTCCAGCGGGTCGACGCCGAAGGCCGAGATCTGCGGCTGCGCCCGGCCGTTGACCAGGGGCCGCCACAGCCGTTCGCCCCGGGTCACCACCGCCAGCCCGTCGGAATCATGCACCTGCGGACGGAAGTCGTCGAAGGGCGCGGCGCTCCGCGCGCCGGGCCCGTTCGCCCCGTGCAGGAACATGCTGGTGAGGGGAGCGAGCCCGAGATGCTCCAGGGCGGTGCGGGGATACAGGGACGCCTCGACATGCATCACCGAGGGGTCGCCCGGCGCCACGCGGAAGCGGTAGGCCCCGGCGAGGCTCGGGGAATCGAGCAGGGCCCAGATCTCGATGGTGGGGGCGTCGGCCTCCGGCTCGCAGATCCAGAAGGCGGTGAAGTCCGGGAATTCCTCCGCGCCCGGTCCCCCGGTGCGCAGGGCGGCGCCGCGGGCCGAGAGCCCGTATTCCTGGCCGAACCCGCGCAGCCGGAAGTAGGAGGCGCCGAGGAAGACCAGGAATTCCTCCTGGTCCGCCGGCCGGTCGACCTGGAAGGCATGATGCAGCCGGAAGCCCGCAAAGCCGAGGTCGGGGGGAAAGCTCTGCCCCTTCAGGTCCGGTCCGAGGTCGAACAGGTCCGGGGCGTAGGGGATCTGCTGGGCCGGACCGTTGCGCGGCTGCCGGTACAGGGCGACGCGCTTGCGCTGCAGGAAGCCCCGATGGAACAGCTGGGCCGAGAAGCGGCGGCCCAGCGGCAGGCTCGCCTCCGGCCGGAAGGTGATGGCGCGGTAGCCGTCGTAGGACAGGCCGGCGAGCGGCGGCGGCAGATCGTCCGGCTGGGCCTGGTAGGGGTGCGCCGCGAGCGCCCGCGCCTTCGCCTTCACGACCTCGAATGATAGGGGATCGGGAGCCGCCGCGCGCGTTCGGCCCGCATTCAGATCGTGTGCGGTAGGCAGGACCATCCCGACGGCCACGCTGAGCGTGGTCCGAAGGGTCTGCCGCCGCGAGAAGGACTCGGTCTGTCCGCGTCCCTCGAGACCCTCGCCATCGCGCATCTGTTCCCTTTCGCCGGCCCGCCCGGTCGAGGGATCACGGTGTCCCCTCCTTCGAGTTTCCCGCGCCCCATGTCCCACAGGTTGTCGCACGACGCCCCGGCGGCTGAAATCCCGGGTCCGCTGGAATTCTCGCCCGAGGCGCGCGGTTCCTTCTCCGCCGCGGTCCTGGCCCGCCGGCTGCTGCTGGCTCTCCCGCCCCTCGCCCTGGGCGCTCTCGTCGCCGCCCTGGCGCTCGGCGCCTATGGAACGCCGTCCGGCCTCCTCGGCGGGGCGGTGCTCGGGCTGTTCGCCCTCGTGATGACCTGGCAGGCCTTCGTGGCCTGGCAATACGTCTACGGCCTCGTCGCCACGGCTTTCGGCGACCGGGCGAAATCCGCCCTGGAGCGACGCTCCCTCACCGTGCCGGCGGAGGCCTCGGGCCTGAGCCGGACGGCGGCCGTGGTGGCGATCCACGCGGAGGACGCCGTGGCGGTGTTCGCGGCGCTGCGCGTCATGGCCCGCTCGCTGCAGCGGGCCGGGGGCGACGGCGGCGACATCGACATCTTCGTTCTCTCCGACACGCGGGACGGGGCCATCGCGGCGATCGAGGAGCATGAATTCGCGCGGATCGAGGCCTGGACCCGCCAGCACGGCCCCGGCCTGCCGCGCATCCGCTACCGGCGCCGCCGGGACAATGCCGGCCGCAAGGCGGGCAACATCGCGGAGTTCTGCAAGACCTACGGGCCCGAATACGACTTCATGATCGTGCTCGACGCCGACAGCCTGATGACCGGCAGCGCCATGCGCCGCCTCGCCCGGCTGATGGAGGAGAGTCCCCGGGTCGGGCTGATCCAGACCGTGTCCTACGCCACCGGGCGCGACACCCTGTTCGCCCGCATCCAGCAATTCGCCGTGCGGCTCTACGCGCCGCTGGCGATCCGCTGCCTGGAGACCTGGCAGGGGCCGGACGGCAGCTATTGGGGCCACAACGCCATCGTGCGCGTCGCGGCCTTCGCCAACAATGCCGCATTGCCCGTGCTGCCCGGCAAGGCCCCCTTGGGCGGCGAGATCCTGTGCCACGACATCGTCGAGGGCGCGCTCCTGCGCCGGGCCGGCTGGGAGGTCCGCCTGCTGCCTGAGATGGGCGGCACCTGGGAAGAGATGCCGACGAACCTCGTCGACCTCCTCGGGCGCGAACGCCGCTGGTGCCAGGGCAACATGCAGCACCTGCGCGTCACCGCCATGCCGGGCCTGCGCCCCGCCAGCCGCTGGCACCTCGCCGTCGGCATCCTGTCCTACGTGGCCTGCCCGCTCTGGGTGCTGTTCCTCGCCTTCGGCACGCTCCAGGCGGCACGGACCGGCGATCTCGGCCTGCTCGGCTACGGCCTGACCGGCACGGGCGCCGCCGCCCACGCCCTCGCCGCCCTGGTGGTCACGATCCTGGCCGTGCCGAAGCTCCTCAGCCTCGGCCACGTGCTGGCTTCGGCCGAACGCCGCGCGGCCTTCGGCGGCACCGCCGCGCTCCTGAAGAGCGCCGTCCTCGAACAGGCGATCTGGGTCCTGCTCTGGCCGGTGATGACGCTGTTCGCGGCGGGCGCCGTCGCCACCACCTTCGTGGGGCGCGTCGTGCGCTGGGACGCGCAGGTGCGCGACGACCGCCGCGTGCCGTGGGCCGAGGCCTGCCGGCTCCAGGTCGACACCCTCGTGGCGGGCGTCCTGCTGGCGGGCGGCCTCGCCTTCGCCGGCGATCCCTGGCTCGCCCTCTGGATGGCTCCGGTGGCGCTCGGCCTGCTGTCGAGCCCGGCCCAGAGCGTGCTGACGAGCAGCGCCCGCCTCGGCCGGATCTCGCAGACCCGGCGCCTGTTCCTGACCGTGGACGACACCGCCCGCGCGCCGGAGCTCACCGCCCTGGCGCAGAGCCGCGGCGGGGCAGCCGAGGCCGGCCGTGGTCGGGCCGAGCCGACCTGGCTCGCCGACGAGGTGCCGGCCTCCTCGAGCTGAACCGGGACGACGTCCGCCCCGCGAGTCGTCCGGCCCGGACCCGCGTCACTGCTTCTCGAGCACCTTGATCGGGTCGGTGCGCTGGGCCGGACTCGGCTCCTTGGTGGCGCTGCCGGTGCCCTTGCCGGCGCGGGAATCGTCGGCCTGCCTCGGCAGGCCGGTGCCGCTCGCCAGTTCGAGGCAGGTCACCATCTCGACGTAGGACGGGAAGCCGCCGGCCTCGAACTGCTTCTCGCACTGGCGCTTGGCGGCGGGGGTGAACTCGTTCCAGCGGCGCTTGACCTCGTCGTGCGAGGCACGCTCGGAGCGCAGGCAACCTTCCTGACTGGCATTGTCGCTGACGCTCGCCGAGGCCGCCGACTGGCAGGTCTTCTCGATGTTCAGCTCGGGCGGCCCGCTGTCGGCACGGGCGGGCACGCCGAAGAGGAGGAGCGCGAAGGCTCCGGTGAGCAGGGCAGGCTTCGGCATGGTCGGGCGGTCTCTCGCGATGATCCTGCCCACCAACGCGCGAGGCCCCTTCCCCGCACCACGCGAAAATTCACGCATCCCGCAGGGCGGCGTCGAGGTCGGCGAACAGGTCGTCCACCGCCTCGATCCCCGTGGACAGCCGCAGGAGATCCGGCGGGCACGGGGAATCCGGCCCCTCCACCGAGGCCCGGTGCTCGATCAGGCTCTCGACGCCGCCGAGCGACGTCGCCCGCTTCCACAGCCGAACCCGCGCCGCCGCGGCAATCGCCGCCGCCTCGCCGTCCCGCACCCGGATCGACAGCATGAAGCCGAAGCCGCCCTGCATCTGCCGGGCCGCCACCGCATGGCCGGAATCGTCCGGCAGGCCGGGATAGAGGACGCGCGAGACGTTCGGATGCGCCTGGAGGCGGCGGGCGAGTTCGGCCGCGCTGGCGGCCTGCGCCGCCGCCCGCAGCGGAAGGGTGCGCAGCGAGCGCATCAGCAGGTAGGCCTCGAACGGGCCGAGGATGGCCCCGCCGCCCGAGCGGATCGCCGCGAGGCGCTCCCAGAACGCGTCCGCCCGGGCCCCGGCGAGCACCCCCGCCACCACGTCGGAATGGCCGTTCAGGATCTTGGTGGCCGAGTGCATCACGATGTCGGCGCCAAGCGTCAGCGGCCGGGTGTGGATCGGGGAGGCGGCGGTGGAATCGACGGCGAGCCGGGCGCCCGCCGCGTGCGCGAGGCGGGCGGCCTCGGCGATGTCGGTGACCGTCCAGAGCGGGTTGCCGGGGGTCTCGATCCAGACGAGCGTCGTGGTGCCGGGCCGGATCGCCCGTTCCAGGGCGGGCAGGTCGTCCATGTCGACGAAATCGACCGCGATCCGCCGGCGCGGCATCTCGGCGTTGAGCCAGCGCTTCAGGCCCCAGTACATCACCCGGGGCGCCACCACGTGGTCGCCGGGCTCCAGGGCCGTGAAGACGGCGGTGGCCGCCGCCATGCCGGAGCCGAACAGCAGGGCGCCGGCCGCCGCGTCCTCCAGCATCGCCAGCACGGCCTCCGCCTCCCGCACGGTGGCGTTGTCGGGGCGCGCGTAGGAGAAGCCCGAGCTGTAGCCGTTGTCGGGATCGCGCAGGAAGGTGGTCGCCACGTGCAGGGGTGCCACCACGGCCCGCGTCACCGGGTCGACATGGCCCAGGGCCTGGGCGGCGAGACTGCGCTTCGCGAACGCGGGCGCAGCATCCGAAGGCGGCTTCGGTGCGTTCGGTTCCGACATGGGGCGTGTTCGTCCGTCAGGGTTCTGTTGACCGGCCCGCGCCGACCGGTGCACGGACCCGCAGGCGCGGCGTCCTCTCCCTCTAAAGGTGAGAGAAATCTCGCCCAAGGCAAGGAATCCCGTTCGTCATGTCCCGTGCGCCCGCCTCGTCGCCGATCCACATTCCCACCGCGCCCGCCCTGGCCCTGCCCGGGCGGCTGGCGGCGGCGATCCTGCCAGTGGTGCTGACGGCCGTGCTCGGCTCGTCCGCCACCGGCCCGAACATCGACGGATGGTATGCCGGGCTGACGAAACCGGCCTTCAACCCGCCGAACTGGGCGTTCCCGGTGGCCTGGACGATCCTCTACGGGATGATCGCGCTCTCGGCCTTCCGGCTCCTCGGGGTGAAGCCGCGCACGGGTCCGAGCCAGGGGGCGTGGCGGCTGGCACTGGTCGCCTTCGCGGTGCAGCTCGCCCTCAACGCCGCCTGGACCCCGACCTTCTTCGCCGCGCACGCCCTCGGGGCGGCGCTGGTGGTCTCGGCCGCGATGTGGGTGATGATCCTCTGGACGATCCGCCTGTCCTGGCGCTTCGACCGGGCGGCGGCGGGGCTGCTGGTGCCCTACGCCGCCTGGGTCGGCTTCGCGACCGTGCTCACCGGCGCGATCTGGCGCCTGAACTGAGGCGAGGCCGGCTACTCGGCCGCCTCGACGAACACCGTCCCGGCGCGCGGGAGGTCGAGGGTGTCCCAGGTCTCGGCGAGCGCGGCCGTGAGCTTGGCGATGCGGGCATCGTCGTGGAAGGGCGAGGGCGTGATCCGCAGGCGCTCGGTGCCGCGCGGGACGGTGGGGTAGTTGATCGGCTGGATGTAGATGCCGTGATGCTCCAGCAGGTGGTCGGCCGCCGCCTTGCACAGCTCGGCGTCGCCCACCATCACGGGCACGATGTGGGTGTCGGTGTGCAGCACCGGCAGGCCGGCGGCCTCCAGGGCGGCCTTGGTGCGGGCGGCCTGGCGCTGGTGCGCCTCGCGCTCGGCGTTCGAGCGCTTGAGGTAGCGCACCGAAGCGATGGCGGCGGCGGCGATGGCCGGCGGCAGGGCGGTGGTGAAGATGAAGCCCGGGGCGTGGCTGCGGACCGCGTCGCACAGGACCGCGGACCCCGTGATGTAGCCGCCCACGCAGCCGAAGCCCTTGGCCAGTGTACCCTCGATCACGTCGACCCGGTGCATCACCCCGTCGCGCTCGGAGATGCCGCCGCCGCGCGGCCCGTAGAGGCCGACCGCGTGGACCTCGTCGAGGTAGGTCAGGGCGCCGTACCGGTCGGCGAGATCGCAGATCGCGCCGATGTCGGAGACGTCGCCGTCCATGGAATAGACGCTCTCGAAGGCGATCAGCTTCGGGCGGTCGCCCGCCGCGATCAGAAGCTCCTCGAGATGGGCCAGGTCGTTGTGGCGGAAGACGCGCTTCTCGCAACCGGAATGGCGTACGCCCTCGATCATCGAGTTGTGGTTGAAGGCGTCCGATAGGATCAGGCAGTTCGGGATCAGCTTGGCGATCGTCGAGATGCCGGCTTGGTTCGAGACGTAGCCCGAGGTGAAGACGAGGCCGGCCTCCTTGCCGTGCAGGTCGGCGAGCTCCCGCTCCAGGTCGACCAGCGGCGAATTGTTGCCGGCGATGTTGCGGGTGCCGCCGGCGCCGACGCCGCAGCGGGCCGCCGTGCGGGTCATGGCGCCGACCACGTCCGGATGCTGGCCCATGCCGAGGTAGTCGTTCGAGCACCAGACGGTGATCTCGGAGGTGCCGCCGTCGGGCTTGCGCCAATGCGCGGTCGGGAAGCGGCCGGCGATGCGCTCGATATCGGCGAACACCCGGTAGCGACGCTCGCCGTGCAGGCGATCCAGGGCCGTGCGGAAATGCGCCTCGTAGTCGGTCCGGCCCTGACCGATGGATCCCACAGACTTGGCCTCGCAGCCCGCTCCCTGGCCCGTTCCCTGCTTGGTGTCGCTGATCTTGATCGTCGCGGGCATGCGGTTCACGGGCATCCGTCCTTCACGCTTGGGCTGAGGGGCCGGCGGTGGGATCGCGGCCTCTGGCGGGATCGTTTCCACGCGGACCCTCGTGCGGGGGGCCCTTGATGCAATCGGTCTCGTTGACGAGCGTGGCGCCGACTCCGTGAAGGAGTTGCTGACGATGCTCGTCCTGACGCGGGTTTCCCCGACGTTCGGGTTTCCCCGACGCGATGGCGACGATACAGGTGAACTTGGAATTGGTTCAAGTCGACATCCGCATTCCTGCTTTGCATCCATCGACCAGGGCCTGCAAAGCCGACACGGTGACGTGGCGACGATGGGTCGCGCGGGCCGTGCCGGCCCCGACCCTTCGCCAGATGAATCCGACGAGACCTTAGAACCCGACAAGATCTCGAACCCGACAAGATCTCGAACCCGACAAGATCTCGAACCCGATAAGACCCTGGAACCCGATTGAGACCATGGAACGCGCCGGGACCATGCGAGCCCTGAAACCGGATCGCCGCCGCATCCGATCCCAGCCTGACCCGTTTTCCGCGCCATGACGGACGACGAGACCGGACCCGACGGGAAGGGGTCTCCCGAAACCTCCGCCAAGGCGCCGCCCAAGAGCGCCGCCGAGCAGCGGGCCGAGCGCCTGAAGGCTGCCCTGCGCGACAACCTGCGCCGTCGCAAGGCACAGGTGCGCGGGCGTTCGCTCGGCTCCGGACCCGACGAAACACCCGAGTCCGGCGGCGAAGCCTAATCGGGCGCCCCGAACCTCCTTTTCGACAAAACTTGGCTATAACGGTGGTGTTTCCACGGGGGCGGCTCGCGTCCCGCCAGGTTTCACGTTCGATTTCTCCGGCCCGCGGCGCGGCCTGCGCCCCCGGCGGGCAAGATTTTAGGCAAGGTTGTAGAGACGATGGACCGCATCAACATCATCGGCGGCCGCCCGCTGCACGGCGTGATCCCGATCTCGGGCGCCAAGAACGCCGCGCTGCCCCTGATGATCGCCAGCCTGATGACCGGCGAGACCCTGGAACTCGGCAACGTGCCGCGGCTCGCCGACATCAACGCGCTGCTGCGCATCCTCGGCAATCACGGCGTCGACCACATGGTGGTGGGCAAGCGCCCGGGCCAGACCACCGAGACCGGCCAGACCATCCGCCTCACCGCCTCCAACGTCATCGACACCACGGCGCCCTACGAGCTGGTCTCGACCATGCGGGCGAGCTTCTGGGTGATCGCGCCGCTGCTCGCCCGCTTCGGCGAGGCCCGGGTCTCGATGCCCGGCGGCTGCGCCATCGGGACGCGCCCGGTCGACCTGCTGCTGATGGCGCTGGAGCGCCTCGGCGCCACCGTCGAGGTCGATGGCGGCTACGTCGTCGCGAAGGCCAAGAACGGCCTGCGCGGGGGCGAGATCCACTTCCCCAAGGTGACGGTGGGGGGCACCCACGTGGCGCTGATGGGGGCGGCCCTGGCCAACGGCTCGACCCTGATCGAGAACGCCGCCCGCGAGCCCGAGGTCGTCGATCTCGCCGCCTGCCTCACCAAGATGGGCGCCCGCATCGAGGGGGCCGGTACGCCGCGCATCACCGTCGAGGGCGTCTCGCGCCTGCATGGCGCCCGCCACGACGTGCTGCCCGACCGCATCGAGACCGGCACCTACGCCATGGCGGTGGCCATGACCGGCGGCGACGTGACCCTGGAGAACACCCGCGCGGACCTGCTGCACGCGGCCCTCGACGTGCTGGCGACCACGGGCGCCGAGATCACCACGGGCACCGATACCATCCGCATCCGCCGCAACGGTGGGGGCATCGCCGCGGTCGACATCACCACCGACCCGTTCCCCGGCTTCCCCACCGACCTGCAGGCGCAGTTCATGGCGCTGATGACGCTGGCCAAGGGCCAGTCCAACATCCGCGAGACGATCTTCGAGAACCGCTTCATGCACGTGCAGGAGTTGGCCCGCCTCGGCGCCCGGATCCGGCTCGAGGGCGACCTTGCCATCGTCGAGGGCGTCGAGCGCCTGAAGGGCGCGCCCGTGATGGCCACGGACCTCCGCGCCTCCGTCTCCCTCGTCATTGCGGGCCTGGCGGCCGAGGGCGAGACCAGCATCAACCGGGTCTACCACCTCGACCGCGGCTTCGAGGCCCTGGAGGCCAAGCTCGCCCGCTGCGGCGCCGAGATCACCCGCGTCCGCAGTTGACGGGACCCGCCCGCCGCCCGCTCCGGGCGGCGGGCGGGTCGGATCAGCCGCCGATCTCGCCGTGCTTGCGACCGAAACCGGGAATGTCGCAGCCGCAGCGCGAGCCGTAGGGCTGCGGGCGGGTGATGCAGTTGCCACGCTGGGTCAGGCAGAGGCGTCCGAATCCGCCGCCGTAGCCATGGGGGCGCCGGTCGTACCGGTCCTCGTCGTAGCGCCGGCGCTCGTAGCGATCCTCGTCGTAGCGGCGCTCGAAGCGATGGGGACGATCGTCGTCGCCGTAATACTGCGCCCGCGCTTCGAAAGCACCGAGGCCGGTGCCGAGCGTCGCCGCGGTGGCGAGGGCGAGAATCGCGGTCCTGATGGTCTTTGACGTCATGGCCTTGCGTGTCATGGCTGCATCCCTTCGGAAGTGGCGCTCGATCTAGCGACCCCGGGCTGAACGCTCCCTGAGGGCATGCGCCGATCGGGGAGGCGCATCTCAGCCCAGGAACCGGGTGACCAGGCGCACCGCCGGGAGCACCGCCCGGGCCAGCCGGATCTGGCCGGGCAGCTGCCGAGGCCCGAGCGGCCGGTGGACGAGGCGCGGACTGGCGCGCTCGGCCTCGGCCACCGCGTGGCCCGCCAGGGGATGGGCCGCGACGCGGACGGCATCCGCCTCGGTGATCCGCAGGGCCCGGGCCCAGCCACGCTCGGTGCCGAGCCGGCCCGCCGCGTGCAGGCGGCGCAGGCGCCGCCGCCAGGCGTAGCGGAAGAGCGCCAGCGGCACCGGTTCGAGGCGGGCGTCGCACAGGCTGTCGGGCTTCTCGCAGCGCGCCCGGATGGTGTCGGCGACGCCGCCCGGGGCCCGGCCCACGAGGCGCCCCGAGACCGTGACCAGGATGGCCGGGTCGTGCCGGACATGCAGCCCCTGCGCGAGCAGCAGCGCCACGAACGCGCCGTCTTCGCCGAGCGCGATCGCCGGCATGCCCCCCACCGCCCGGTAGGCCGCGAGGCTGACGCTCAGGGTGGCGCCGATGGTGGTGCGGTGGCAGGGCCAGGGATCGTGCGGATCGGGGTCGATGCGCGCCTCCGCCTCGGTGAGGAGGTCGCTGTAGAGGTCCTCCCGCTCGCCGCGCCAGTGCAGGGAGGGCGGCAGCAGGGCGCGCTCGTCCGAATCGAGCGCGATGCGGCCGGCCACCGCGTCGGCGCCCCGGTCGAGGGCGGCCCGGTTGCGTGCGACCCAGTCCGACGGAACCCGGCTGTCGGCGTCGGTCGAGAGGATCATGCCGTCCCCGCCGAGCCAGTCGGCCGCCCGGTTCATCGCCTCGCGCCGGGCCCAGCCCGCATGGGCGCCGGCATACGTGACGTGGGTGACCCGGACCGGCACCGACATCCGCGGCGCGAGATCGGCCACGATCGCCTCGGTGGCGTCGGTGCAGTTGTTGAGAAACAGCACGACGCCGAGACTCCCCGGCGGGATCCCCGTCTGGGCGTCGATCGCGCGCAGGCAGGCCGCGATGCGCTCGGCCTCGTTGCGCACCGGGATGGCGACAACCGCGCCGGGCGCGGCCAGGGCGGGACCGGTGGATCTGGCCGAGGTCTCGGCTTGGCCCGGGGACTCGGCTTGGCCCGGGGACTCGGCTTGGCCCGGGGACTCGGCTTGGCCCGGGGAGCCGGCGGCTTCGGTGAGAGGGGGAAGAGACACGGTGCGAACTCCGTTCGCCGGTGCCGACACGGAGCCGGCGCAGCGACGCGTCCCTAACAGGTCCGGCAAGCGGGACAATGGCGGAGTTCGCCCCCGCCTGTTGCCGTGGGCGGGTCCCCTCGCTACCTACGGCTCCCATACCGCGAACGGCCGAGCCCGCACCGGGCCGGCCCGCCGACAAGAGCGCGACATCCGATCATGGAGCTTCTCAGGCTCGCCGCCCTCGACGCCGAAGATCTGGGCGTCATCTCCGCCCACCTGCAGGACGCGATCCTGAAGGGGAGCGACCTCGCCTATCTGGGCGCGCAGCATCGGTTCGTCCTGGTGGCGCGCCGCTTCGACTGGTCGGCGGAGGACGGTGCGCCGCCGCGCCGGCGCCTGACGGGCATCCATTTCGAACGGGTGCTGAAGGTGCGCACGCGCGGCATCACGCCCGGCGCGGATGCCGAGACGCCCCTCGAACTCCTCGCCGTCACCTTCGCGCCGACCGAGGCGCCGTCCGGCATCGCCACCCTGGTCTTCGCCGGCGGCGCGGCGATCCAGCTCGAACTCGAATGCATCGAGGTCCAGTTGAAGGATCTCGGCCCGGTCTGGGAGGTCGAAGGGCGCCCCGACCACGAGGCCGTGGTCGCCGGGCGCGCCGCCATCGCGGGCGACGCCCGAGAAGGAAACACCTGATGGTCCGCCTCGATTCCCGCGACGAAGACTTCGCCGAAGCCTTCGCGCGCCTGCTCAGCGTCAAGCGCGAGATCTCCGAGGATGTCGACGAGACCGTGCGCGGCATCATCGCGGGCGTGGTCGCGGGCGGCGACGCGGCGCTGGTCGACTACACCCGCCGCTTCGACCGGCTCGGCGAGGATTTCACCGTCGCGTCGCTGCGCGTCACCCCGGCCGAGATCGAGGCCGCCGTCGCGGCCTGCCCGCCCGACGCCCTGGAGGCCCTGCGCTTCGCCGCCGCCCGGATCGAGGCGTTCCACGCCGCCCAGGTGCCCGCCGACCACAGCGCCACCGACAGCCTGGGGGTCACCGCCGGCTGGCGCTGGACGGCGCTGGAATCGGTCGGCCTCTACGTACCCGGCGGCACCGCGAGCTATCCCTCCTCGGTGCTCATGAACGCCATTCCGGCCCGCGTCGCCGAGGTGCCGCGCGTCGTCATGGTGGTGCCGATGCCGGAGGGCACGATGAATCCGCTGGTGCTCGCCGCCGCGCAGCTCGCCGGCGTCGACGAGGTCTACCGGGTGGGCGGCGCCCAGGCGGTGGCGGCGCTGGCCTACGGCACCGAGACGATCGCACCGGTGGCCAAGATCGTCGGGCCCGGCAACGCCTGGGTGGCCGCGGCCAAGCGCCGGGTGTTTGGGCAGGTCGGCATCGACATGATCGCCGGCCCCTCCGAGGTGCTGATCCTGGCCGACGCCCATGCCAATCCCGACTGGGTGGCGGCGGACCTCCTGGCCCAGGCCGAGCACGACACGGCGGCCCAATCCATCCTGATCACGGATTCCGAAGCGCTGGCCGGCGACGTGGCCGAGGCGGTGGAACGGGCGCTCGGCACCCTGC
Organism: Methylobacterium sp. Leaf88; assembly: GCF_001422795.1. Taxonomy (NCBI): domain Bacteria; kingdom Pseudomonadati; phylum Pseudomonadota; class Alphaproteobacteria; order Hyphomicrobiales; family Methylobacteriaceae; genus Methylobacterium; species Methylobacterium sp. Leaf88. The sequence goes on from NZ_LMMK01000045.1 coordinate 265,701, forward strand.
CGCGGGCCGACATCGCCCGGGCGAGCTGGCGCGACTACGGCGCCATCGTGGTGGTGCGGGACTTCGACGAGGCGGTGCCGCTGGTGGATCGCCTCGCCCCCGAGCACCTGGAGATCGAGACGCGGGACGCCGAGGGGCTCGCCGCCAAGGTCCGCAACGCCGGCGCGATCTTCCTCGGCTCGCACACGCCGGAGGCCATCGGCGACTATGTCGGCGGCCCCAACCACGTCCTGCCCACCGCCCGCTCGGCGCGGTTCTCCTCCGGGCTCGGCGTGCTCGATTTCATGAAGCGCACCACGATCCTGCGCTGCGACCCGGCGGCCCTCCGGGCGCTGGGCCCCGCGGCCATCGCCCTCGGACGGTCGGAGGGCCTGGAGGGCCACGCCCGCTCGGTGGCGATCCGCCTGAACCTGTGAGGGCCTGATGTCCGGCGCGGCCAATTCGAGCGAAGCGAAATCCCGGGACGCCGAGGTGGCGGACGCCAAGGCGGCGGAGGCGAAGGCGGGGGAGGCGAAGTCGCCGCATCGCCTCGCGGTGGTGACCCTCGACGAGGAGTCGATCGGGCGGGGCAACCCGGACCAGGAGCACGAGCGCGCCATCGCGATCTTCGACATCCTGGAGGACAACAGCTTCACGGTCCCCGGCCGTGAGGGGCCCTACGCCCTCACGCTCGGGCTCGTGGAAAGCAAGCTCGCCCTCGTCATCAAGCGCGCGGACGGCGACCCGGTGATGACCCACCTCCTGTCGCTGACCCCGTTCCGCCGGGTGATCCGCGACTACGAGATGATTTGCGAGAGCTACTACAACGCCATCCGCACCGCCTCGCCGACCCAGATCGAGGCGATCGACATGGGCCGGCGCGGCCTGCACAACGAGGCGTCCGACCTGCTGCGCCAGCGCCTCGAGGGCAAGGTCGACCTCGACCACGACACCGCGCGCCGCCTCTTCACTCTGGTCTTCGCCTTGCACTGGAAGGCCTGAGCCGCGACCCCACTCGAAGCGCGAGGCTGAGAAGAAGACCGGATGGCGGACGCGACCGGCCCGAAGAAGACGCGCGTGCAGTCGGCCCTGTTCATGTGCAACTTCAACGCCGTGCGCTCGCTCGCGGCGGAGGCCATCGCGCGCCACTACTTCGGCAAGTCGATCTACGTGCAGTCGGCCGGCGTCCGCTCCGGCGAGCCCGCCGACCCGTTCATGGTGGCGGCCCTCGACGAGATCGGCATCGACGCGACGCGCCACAAGCCGCGCACCCTGGCCCAGCTCGAGGAGTGGGAGGGCCTGAACTTCGACCTCATCGTCACCCTGGCGCCCGAAGCCCACCACGCCGCCCTGGAGCTGACCCGCACCAACGCGGTCGAGGTCGAGTACTGGCCGACCCCCGACCCGACCCACATCCAGGACGGCACCCGCGAGCAGCGCCTCGACGCCTACCGCGACGTCCGCGACGGCCTGGTCTACCGGATCAAGATGCGGCTGAAGGGCTGAGCCGGGCCGCCGAAATACGATGGCCTGCGGACTGGACTGCGCATTTCAAACGACGAAGATCCGTGCGGATTTCCATAGCGGCGCCCAGCGCCGTCGCGTACGGTCGACCCGATGCTGGAGCGCATGACATCGTCGGCTGCCCCCGAAGCGCCCCCTCTCGGGATCGGGTACTATACCGTTCCCGAGGCGGCACGGCTCGTCCGCATGCCGGGAATCACCATCCGGCGCTGGCTCGGCGGCTATGCGTTCACTTCGGGCGGCACGTCCCGCCGCATGCCGCCCCTCTGGTTGCCCGAGTTGGCAACAAGCGACGCCCACCTCGAACTTGGCTTCCGGGACCTCATTGAACTTCGCTTCGTCCACGCGTTCGCGGAAGAAGGTGTCGATCTGCGGATCATCCGGAGCTGCCTGGAGCGTGCCCGCGAGGCCGTGCAGGACCCGCGCCCATTCTCGACACGGCGCTTCCGGACGGACGGACGGACGATCTTCCTCGACACCCTCAAGGCAACCGGCGAGAGCGAACTCCTGGATCTGAAACGGGGCCAGTTCGTCATCAAGTCCGTCATCGAGCGGACGTTCAAGGATCTCGACCTCGACAATGAGGTCGTCGCTCGGTGGCGGCCATTTCGGGGCAAGGACACCATCGTGATCGACCCGCAGCGCGCGTTCGGGCAGCCGATCGCCGCGGCATACGGCGTCCCGACGGTCGCCTTGGCCGAGGCCGTGACGTCGGAAGGATCGGTGGAGCGCGTGTCGCGCCTCTACGAGATCCCGTCCGCGATCGTCCGGGACGCCGTTCGCTTCGAAGCCGATCTGCAGGCCGCGTGAAGATCGTCGTCGACGAAAACCTTCCGCCCGCCCTCGCCCGTGCCCTTCACGCCCTGTTCGCCGGTGAGCACGACATCATCCATATTCGGGATCGCTATGGGCCCGGGGTGAGAGACCTGCAGTGGATCTTTGAACTCGGACACGAAGGACGCTGGGTCGTCCTCTCGGCCGATCGCAGAATCAGGAAGAACAGGTCCGAATTCCAGGCCTTCCGGACCTCCCGACTGATCGGCTTCTTCCTGTCTGCGGGCCTGAACAAGGCACCGCTGGTGAAGAAAGCCGAGCGCATCCTGGCCCTCTGGGATGACATCGTCACCTTCGGCGAACGCAGCGCGGCGGGGTCCATGTACGAACTGCCGCCGACGAGCCATCGAATTCGGACGCTCTGACCGCCTTCCGCATGAGCCGAACCCATCGACGAAATCCCCGCGCGCGCGTCGCGTTCCGCCAGAACAGTCCGGACCGAAAGGCCTTCGTCGATCAGGACGAGCGAGCGCCCGGCCTGCACGGCAGCAGACGTCGGGGGAACGCGGCGGTCATGGCCTCCAACTGGAATCAGTGCCACGTGGGCTGAGCCGCCGGAGCGACGTCACCGGCCCGAAACTCTTCTCCCGGATGCGGGCGACGGCCTCGGCGAGGGGCTCCACCGCCACCGCCATGTGGTGGCCGTTGGCGTGGATGAGGCGGGCGGCGTCGAGCATCAGCCCGACATGGCCGCGCCAGAACACGAGATCGCCGCGCCGCAGACCCTCGAAGTCCGGGGGCAGGGCCTCGCCGAGCCCGCGCTCCTGCTGGTCGGCGTCCCGCGGCGCCAGGATCCCGGCCTGCGCGAGGCAGAGCTGGACGAGGCCCGAACAGTCGAGGCCGAGACTGGTGCGCCCACCCCAGAGATAGGGCGTGCCGACGAGGCGTTCGGCGGTGGCGGCGTAATCGGGTTCGACGGCGTCGAGGGGCGCGCAGTGACCGGCAAAGACGTAGCCACTCGCGATCCGGAGATAGTCGCCCCGGGTCTCCGTCGGTCGGAGGCGGGCGCCCAGGGTCAGCCAGCCGCTGGCGGGCTGCTTCAGGTCGGGGCCCGGATAGAGGAAGCTGCGCAGGGCGGTGATGCGGTGCGTCGGCGCCTGCGCGGGGCCAAGGGCCGCCTCGGGGAGGTAGCCCACATAGCCGTCATGGGCGAACTGGACGAAGACGAAGCCCTCCTCGGCGCCGTAGGCGGTCACCGCGTCCCCCATCACCGCCTCGGTCTCGAGACCGGCATCGAAGCGGGGCGTCCGGCGCAAGGGGGCCGAGGGTACGACCACCGCGCGGGTCTCGCCCACGACGTAGCGTTCGGCCGCCACATGGCCGCGCAGGCGCACATCGGCGATCTCGGGCCGGGCCGGAACGAGACGCGCGTCGGAGAGATCGAACAGAGAATCCGCCATAACCCCCACCCTCATGGCCCCGACTATCGACGCTCGCCGACCGCATCGCAACAGCCCGGACGCGTCCCGAGGGCACGCGGCATTTCGACGCCTGGCCCTGCCCATTCGGCCGGCAGGGCGCTTCTCCTCCAGGCAGGTCCCTTCAACGGCTCGCCGAAGGCGCTGATCGAGAATCCATCACGCCCCCGCGATGCATCGGACGCGCGGCTCGCCCCGCATGTGTGCACTGCACAAACGCTAAGATCGCGCGTATGGTCCGGTGATGCCCCAAGCGAGTCGCGCCGTGAAGAAGCCCTCGAAGTCCTTCCAGGATCTCCCGCCGATCCGCGTGCGGCGCGAGCCGCCGACCATCCCGGAGGCCGTCGCCGCGGCCCAGGACCTCGCCGACGACATCGAGCAGCAGGTGGAGATCGCCGCCGGCCTCATCGGCCTGCCGCCGGAGGCGGTGCGCGAGCACGTGGTCGCCGCCGCCAAGGTCCGGTCCGAGGCCAAGCCCGATCGGATCTCCGAGCGGATGCCGGAGCGCATCTTCACCGCCGCCAGCCCGAGCCGGGCACCGCGCACCGTCATCGTCGAGCGCCGGACCCGGCCGCCGGTGGTGGTCGAGCGGCGCGGGCGACCGCCGATCGGGCGCCCCTGACCGGAGGGCCGGCTTTCCGCCGACCCCCGGGTCTTTCGCCGCTCGACCAATCCAGGGGACCCTACCAGTCCAAAGTCTTGCCGGTGTAGTCGAGATAGGCCGTGCCGCTCTGTCCGAGCCGGGCCGCGATCACGTCGGCCATGCCGGTGACGCTGGTGGCGACGTCGATGTCGGCATCGGCCCCGCCCATCTCGGTGCGGACCCAGCCCGGATGCAGCAGCAGCACGCCGAAGCCGGCCTCCCGGTGGCGGATCTCGAAGCTGCGCACCAGGGTGTTGAGGGCGGCCTTGCTCGCCCGGTAGTTCTCCCAGCCGCCGGATTCGTTGAGACCGACGCTGCCGAGGATCGAGCTCATGAAGGCGACGAGGCCCTTCGGCGCCAGCCGGTCGAGGAAGGCCTCGGCGAAACGCACCGGGCTGATCGCATTGGTCAGGTAGACCTGGGCGGCGACGTCGCGTGGCACCAGGTGCAGCGGCTCGTGGGCCTGAGTCGCCACGCCCGCCACCACGAAGATCAGGTCGAAGCTCTGGCCCGCCAGGCGGTCGTGCAGGGTGGACACCGCGCGATCGTCGTCGATGTCGGCCGTCTCGACCGTGAGGGCCTCGGAGGCCAGCGCGGCGAGGCCCGGGGAGGCCGAGCGCTGCGTCGCGGTCACCCGCCACCCGCGTTGGAGGAAGGTCTCGACGAGGCCGAGCCCGAGGCCGCGCGAGGCCCCGACGATGAGCGCGTTCTTCTGGGATGCCATGGTGATCCGTGTCCCTGGTTCGCGGAAGGGGTTCGTGAAGGGCTTGGCGCCCGGGGGCGGCGCCGCCTTCCCCTGTCCGGGGAGGTTGGACGAAGGCGTCGGTCCGGCAATCCGGGCCGCGGGCGCCGAGGTGCGCGGGCGCACCCGCGCGGGCCTCAATCCGCCGTCTGCACCGACCAGGTCGCGTGCTCGATCCCGGGCATCCGCGCGAGGCCCGCCACCACGGCGTCGAGCTCGGCGCCGGCCACCGCCGTCGCCACCAGGGTCGCCACCACCTCGACGGTGTCCTCGCCCCGCTCCACCACCTCGATCCCGCCGACGGGGTACTGCGCCGCCTCCAGGCGCTCGACCAGGAGGTCGCGGGCCGGGCCGGCGCCGTCCGCCTGCACCGTCACCTGCACCTCGTAGGTCGCCTCGGTCTGGCTCTCGTCGATGGGCGCGCGGTTGATGGCGTTGACGAGGGGCCGCAGCAGGGTGTTGCCGGCGAGCACCGCGGCGGTGACGAAGGCCGCCTCCAGGGGAAAGTCGGCGCCCGCGAAAGCGCCCACGGCGGCCGAGCACCAGAGGGTCGCGGCGGTGTTGAGGCCGCGGACGTTCATGCCCTCCTTCATGATCACGCCGGCGCCGAGGAAGCCGACGCCCGAGATCACGTAGGCCACCGTGCGGGTGCCGCCGGGCGCCCCTTCGAGGCGCATGCCGAGGTCGACGAAGGCGGCCGCCCCCACCGCCACCAGGACGTTGGTCCGCAGGCCGGCCGTGCGCTGCCGGTACTGGCGCTCGGCCCCGATCAGGGTACCGAGCCCGAAGGCGACGAGGAGGCTGATCGCCGAATTGACGGCTTCGGGCATCGGCCCGGACAGGAAGGGGATCATCGTCCTGCCCTGACGCGGTCCCGTGACGGGACCATGACGGCGCGACCGGGATCAGGCCTGCGGGTAGTCGGAGATGCCGCCATGCGCCGCCGACCACTTGGCGGGCTCGTGCAGGAAGCTCTCCACCTCGGCGAGGATCTTCGGGTCGAAGTGGCCGCTCTCCTTGGCCACCGCCAGCACGTCCCACCAGGTGGTGAGGTAGTGCAGCTGGACGCCGAGGTCGGCCATGAGTTCGCGGCTGTTGGGGAAGATGTCGTAGAAGAACATCACGAAGCAGTGGTCGACCTGGGCGCCGGCATCGCGCAGGGCCTTGCAGAACAGCGCCTTGCTGCGCCCGTCGGTGGCGAGATCCTCCACCAGCAGGGTCCGGGCGCCCTCCACCACCTCGCCCTCGATCTGGGCGTTGCGGCCGAAGCCCTTGGGCTTCTTGCGCACGTACTGCATCGGCAGCATCAGCCGGTCGGAGATCCAGGCCGCGAAGGGGATGCCGGCCGTCTCGCCGCCGGCCACGTGGGTGATCGACTCGTAGCCGATGTCGCGCACGATGGTGGCGGCGGCGAAGTCGTTCAGGGTGGAGCGCAGGCGCGGATACGAGATGATCTTGCGGCAGTCGATGTAGACCGGGCTCGCCCAGCCCGAGGTGAAGGTGAAGGGCGTCTCCTGGTAGAAGTGCACCGCCTTGATCTCGAGGAGCATCTTAGCCGCCTCGCGGGCGATCACGGCGCGGTCGATCGGCAGGAAGGAGGTCGTCATGCGCGGGTTCGCTCTCGTGCGGGCGGCGGCCGCGGCCCCGTCCCGCCTCCGGGAGGGGCCGCGCATCCGTCTGAAGGGTTGCGTTCTCCTTCCCGCCAACCGCCAGGGGCGTCAACCCTGGAGATCGCCTGGAGATGGGCGCGCCCCCGCAGGCCCCTCAGGCCGCCTTCACGTCGGCGAGGAATCCGCCGACCGCGCGGGTCAGAGTCTCGGAGTGCCGGGCGAGCTCCTGGGCGGCGCTGAGCACCTGCGAGGCGGCCGCCCCCGTCTGGCCGGCGCCGTCGCGCACGCCGGCGATGTTGGTGGTCACCTCCTCGGTGCCGCGCGCCGCCTCCTGGACGTTGCGGGTGATCTCCTGGGTCGCGGCCCCCTGCTCCTCCATGGCGGCGGCGATCGAGGCGGCGGTGCTCGACATCTCGCCGATGATCCGGCCGATGGTCTCGATGTCGGTGATGGCCTCCTGGGTCGCGGTTCGGATCTCGGTGATGCGCTCGCCGATCTCGCCCGTGGCCTTGGCGGTCTGCCCGGCCAGTTCCTTCACCTCTGAGGCGACGACGGCGAAGCCGCGGCCGGCCTCGCCGGCCCGCGCCGCCTCGATGGTGGCGTTGAGCGCCAGGAGATTGGTCTGCGCGGCGATGCTGGAGATCACCTCGACGAAGGCGCCGATGCGCTCGGTGGTGCCGGCGAGGCGGCGCACGGTGGCGTCGGTGCGCTGGGCGTTCTCCACCGCCTGGTCGGCGATGCGGGCCGACAGGCTGACCTGGCTCACGATCTCCTGCACCGAGGCCGACATCTCCTCGCTGGCCGCGGCCACCGTCTGGACGTTGGCGGAGGTCTCCTCGGCCGCCCCCGCGACGATCACGGTCTGCTGGTTGGTCTGGGCGGCGACGCTGCTCATCGACTGGGCCGTGGCCTCCATCTCGGTGGCGGCGCCCGCCAGCCCCTGGGTCAGGATCGAGACGTTGCCCTCGAAGGCCTGGGTCAGGGCGTCGAGACGCTGGGCCCGGCGCATCTTGGCGGCGTCCTCGGCCGCCTGCGCCTCGGCGAGGCGCCGGGCCTCCAGGGCGTTGTCCTTGAAGACCTGGAGCGCGCGGGCCAGGAGACCGACCTCGTCCCGCCGCTCGGTGCCCGAGACCGTCACGGCGAGGTCGCCGGCCGCGAGCCGGCCCATCGCCGCCGTCATGGCGGCGAGCGGGCGGGTGACGCCGTAGAGGGTGATCAGCGCGAGCAGGCCGACCGCGACGCCGAGGCCCAGGGTGGCGGTGACGATGAGGGTGCGCGTGGCGCTCTCGGCCGTTTCGGCCGCCGCCTGCTTGGCGATCTCGAGGTCGCGCAGGTTCGCGGCGACGCGGGCCGCCACGCTCCGGGCGATCGTGAGCCGGGCCGGGCGGACCTCCTGCTTCGAGATCTGGGCGGCCGCCGCGTTCTCGTTGCGCAGGCCGAGGGCGATGGAGCGGTCGGCGGTGGCGAAGAACGCCTCCAGCTCGCCGCGGACGCCCTGCAGGATGGCGCGGCGCTCCGGCGTGTCGGCCAGGGCGAGCAGGCGGTCGCTGGCCTCGAGGGCGGCTTTCCGGCTCGCCTGGTAATGGGCGAAGTCCTGCTGCATCAGCGCGGCGTCGGTCTCGATGATGGTGTTCTTCTCGGCGATCACCGCCTCGTCCACGGCCAGGGCCAGTTGCTGGGCCAGGGAGAGCCGGGCGGCGCGGACATCGACGATCTGGGTCGTGTTCCGCCCGAGGGTGTCGAGGTTGGCCCGCGCCAGGACCACCAGTCCGACCGCCACGAGGATGAGGATCAGGCTCGGGACGGCGAGCTTTCCCAGAAGCTTGAGGTTGTTGAACGTGCGCATGAGGCCCCCGCGACCGGCGCCGGCGCAGGACCTTGATCGGTCTCTCAGGGACGCGGCGTCGTGCTCACGTTTCTGTGATATCGCGCTGAAACAATGATTAACGTATGCGAATTTTTCTGCAACTGATGGAAGTCTTGCGGCAACCTGGTTGTACTCCGAAGTTTTCCGATCCGGTCGATGATCCCTTATCCATCTCGCTCTGAGGCCTGCCGGAGCGTCGCGGCGAACCAAATGCTCGAAACCCTGCCCTCGGTCTTCGACAGCGACGGAAATACCGTCCGAACGCGCGCGAGGATCACACGCGTGAAGCTCCGGTGCGGGCGGATCTGACGCTCTGCCGGCCGCCTCGCCCGCTCACCCCAGAAAGGATTGCAGGGCCGCCAGGGTCGCGGCGGGGTTCTCTTCGGCCAGGAAATGGCCGGACGTGACCTCGGCGGCGACGGCGCCCGGCGCGAAGGTGCGCTGCCAGGCGGCGAGCGGCGTCTCGGGCTCACGGTCGAGATAGCTGTCGCCGGTGAGGATCAGGGTCGGGCAGGCCAGCCGACGCCCGGCGGCGAGGTCCGCGAGATCGGCGTCCCGGTCGCGGGTGGCCCCCGCCCGGTAATCCTCGCAGAAGGCGTGGATGCGCTCGGGCACGCCCCAGGCCTGCCGGTAGAGATGCAGGGCGGCGGGGGCGAAGGCCTTGAGGGACTTGTCCCCGCTCCAGTCGCGCACCAGCCCCTCGAAATAGGCGTCCGGGTCGCGACCGATGGCCTGCTCCGGCCCCGGGGCGGCCTCGGCCAGGAAGTGCCAGTGCGAGGGCTTGCGCGGGTTGGCCTCGATCCGCTCCCACTGGACCAGGGTCGGCAGGATGTCGAGGAGGGCCAGCCGGGCGATCCGCCCGGGCTCGTCGAGGGCGAGGCGGTAGCCGATGCGCGCACCCCGGTCGTGACCGACCAGGGCGAAGTGGACGTGGCCCAGGGATTCCATCACCGCCACCACCTCGGCCGCGAGGGTCCGCTTGGCGTAGGCCTCGTGGCGCGGGTCGCCCTCCGGCGCGGCGGACCAGCCGTAGCCCTTGAGGTCGAGGCAGATCACCCGATGGCGCTCGGCGAGGGCCGGCGCGATCCGGTGCCAGCAGGCGTGGCTCTGCGGGAAGCCGTGGAGGAGCAGCACCGGCCTCCCGTCCTCCGGCCCGCCGATGCGGGCGAAGAAGCGGCCGGCCGGGATGTCGATCCAAGGGGCGGCGAAGCGGGGGAAGAGATCGGTGGTCACGGGCGGCGCCTCCGGCAGGGGCCGGGGGAACGCACGGGGCCGGGCGCCGGTTCGCAGTCGCGGACAGCGTCGCTTCGGCTGGAAGCGGGCGATTTTCCGACTAGATCCGCCCCATCCGCCCTCCTCAGCAGGATTTTCCCGATGCAGACGTGTGTCACCGCCCTCGCCCTGGCCGCCGGCCTCGCCCTGGCCAGCCTCGTTCCCGCCCAGGCCGCCGGGTGCTGCGGAGGCGGCGCCGGCATGATGTGCGGCCAAGGCAAGATGGATATGCGGGCGGGCGCCATGAAGCCGTCCCGGACCAAGAAGGCCGCCTGCTGCTGCGCGGGCATGGCCGGACACGGCGCGGCCCCGATGTCGAAGAAGCTCTGAGCCGGACCGGACCACGTCTCCCGCCGAGGCCGTGGTCGAAGACGAGGCGGCACGCGAAAACGAGGCCGCGCCCGCAGAGTTGTGTCCGGACCGGGTGCCCCGGCCCGTGCCCTGCGGCCTCGCGGATGCCGGGGCGGGATTGACGCCCGCCCCGCGCAGCGGGCACACCCGAAGGAGGCGGATCGCGCAAGAATCCGACCCAAAAAAGATCACCGAGGAGACGCGCATGGACCGGCCCACCGTTCCTGCTCCGCAGAGTCTTGTTCCGCAGAGTCCTGCCTTGCAGAGGCTTGCCCTGCAGAAGCTTGCCCTGCAGAAGCTTGCCCCATCGACGATCCGGGCGCTCCGTCCGGCCGGCGCGAGCCCCTCCGCATGAGCGGCGCGGCCCTCGCCGAACGGCCGGCGACCGGTGCTCCGCCCGTGGACGCCGCCCTGCGCGGCCGCATCCTCGCGCTCCGCGAGGGCCTCCTGCACGGGCTCATCGGCGCCGACGCGATGGTCGAGCGCCTCCTCATCGGCCTCCTCACCGGCGGCCATCTCCTCATCGAGGGCGCCCCCGGCCTCGCCAAGACCCGCGCGGTCAAGCGCCTGTCGGACGGGCTCGACGGCAGCTTCGCCCGCATCCAGTGCACCCCCGACCTGATGCCCGCCGACCTGACCGGCACCACCGTGTGGCGCCAGGATGCCGGCGACTTCGAGTTCCTGCCCGGCCCCCTGTTCCACTCCCTCGTCCTCGTCGACGAGGTGAACCGCGCGCCGCCGAAGGTGCAGTCGGCCCTGCTCGAGGCCATGGCCGAGGGTCAGATCACGGTCTCGGGCCACACCCATGCGCTGCCCGACCCGTTCATGGTGGTGGCGACCCAGAACCCGATCGAGCACGCGGGCACCTTCCCGCTGCCCGAGGCGCAGCTCGACCGCTTCCTCCTCCACGTCCTGGTGGAGATGCCGGACGAGGCCGCCGAGCGCCGCATCCTCGACCTCGTCGAGGGCGAATTGAACCACCACGCCGAGGCGATGCCGGTACGGCTCTCCGTGGCGGAGATCCGGGCCGCCCGGGAAGCCGCCCTCAACGTCTACGTCTCCCCGGCCCTCAAGGACTACCTCGTGCGGCTGGTCGCCGGCACCCGCACCGACGCGGCGGCCCCCGACCTGCGCGCCGCCATCGAGCACCCGGCTTCCCCGCGCGGCACCCTGGCGCTGATGCTCGCCGGCAAGGCGCGGGCCTATCTGCACGGCCGCGACCACGTCATCCCGGAGGACGTGGCGGACCTCGCCGCCGACGCCCTCGCCCACCGCATCGGCCTGACCTGGCGCGCCGCCGCCGAGGGTCAGACGGCCCGGGGCATCATCCGCGGCCTCGTCCAGCGGGTGCGGGCCCTCTGAGCGCGACCATGACCGTGCCGAGCCCGGCCCAAGCCGCAGCAGCCGCCGCCCTGCCGGCCACCGACCCGCTGATGGCGCCGGGCATCCACCTCTCGGGCGAGGCGCTGATGGGCCTGCGCCACCTCGCCCGGCGCGGCTCCGGGCCGGCCACCCGGACGCTGGCGGGCCTGCCCGGCGGGATCGTGACCCGTCGGCGCGGGCGCGGCTCCGAGCCGGACGACGTGCGCCTCTGGTCCGAGGGCGACGACCGCCGGCACATCGACCGCAACGCCACCGCCCGCACCGGCATCCTGCACGTGCGCACCCATCACGACGAGCGCGACCGTGCCGTGGTGCTCCTCGTCGACGTCCGGCCCTCCATGCTCTTCGGCACCCGCCGCGCCCTGCGCTCGGTGGCGGCGGCCGAGGCCCTGGTCCTGCTCGGCTGGCGCATCGTCGGCGACGGCGGCCGCATCGGCCTCGTGGCGGCGGGGGCCGGCGAGCCCGTGGTGGTGCGCCCGGCCGGCGGCGAGCGGGCGATGACCGCCCTCACCGGCGCCCTGGCCCTGGCCCATGCCCGGGCCCTGGCCGACGGATCCGCCGCGGATCCGCCCCTCGCGCCGGCCCTGACCCTGGCCCAGAGCCTGCTGCCCTCGGGCGGTCACCTCGTCATCGGCAGCGCCCTCGACGCGCCGGGCCCGGATTTCGATCCCCTCCTGACGATCATGGCCGAGCGCCTGTCGATCCGCCTCGTCCTCGTGAGCGACGCCTTCGAGCGGGCCCGGCCGCCGGGCTTCTACCCCTTCGCCACGCCGGACGGCCGGCGCGGCACCGTGCAGGCGAGCCGGACCGACCGGGCCTCCCCGGGCACCGATGCCCGCCTCGTCGCCTACGCCCAGCGCGGCATCGAGGGCCTGCGCCTCGACGTCGAGGCCGGCCCGGAGGCCTACGCGCCGCTGATGGAGCGCCTCGATGCGATGCTGTAGGGCGCCAAGCTCTCGGGTACCAAGCCGACAGGGAGGGGCCCGGTGACGCCCGACGCTCCGCCCGGCCTCGACCAGCTGCGCGGCCTGCACCTGCCCGCCGAGACCGGCGGGGCGCAGGGGGCGGTGATGCTCGCCATCGCCCTGGGCTTCACGGCGGCCCTCGTCCTCGGCCTGCTGCGCCTGTTGCGGGCGCGCCGGCGCGGTTCGGTCCGGCGCGCGGCCCTGGCCGACCTCGCCGCCGCCAACGCCCTGCCGCCGGAGCGCCGCCGGGTGGCGCAGGCGCAGCTCCTGCGCCGCCTCGCCCGCACCCTCCAGGGCGACGCCGCGGCCGACGCGCAGGGCGACGCCTGGGCCGCCGCCCTCGACCGGCTCTTCGCTACGACCTTCTTCAGCGCCGGCGCGGGCCGGATCTTCGCCGAGGGGCTCTACCGGCGCGGCGCGTCCGAGCCCGGCCCGGTGGACGCCGAGCTGGCGCGGCTCTTCGCCCGGATCGGGGCCTGAGCCATGCTGACGGAGTTTTGGCCGCACTGGCTCACCGCCCTCGCCTCGGCCTTCGACCTCGCGAGCCCCTATGCCCTGCTGCTCCTGCCCCTGCCGCTCCTGGCGGCCCGGCTGATGCCGCCCGAGCGGGTCGGGGCGAGCGGCGCCCTGCGGGTCCCCCCCTCCCTGGTGGCCGAGGCCGCGCGGGGCGACAGCGTGGCGGCCCGCGGCCGCGGCCGCACCCTCCTGGTCTGGACCCTGTGGGCGGCCCTGGTGGTCGCCCTCGCCGGACCGCGCCTCGTCCTGCCGGCCACCGCCCTGCCGGCCTCGGGCCGCGAGATCATGCTGGTGATGGACCTCTCGGGTTCGATGGAGCGGCGCGACTTCGCCCTGGACGGGCAGACCGTGACCCGGCTCGCCGCGGTCAAGCGCGTCGGCACCGACTTCATCCGCCGCCGGGCCGGCGACCGCATCGGTCTCGTCATCTTCGCCAACGAATCCTACGTCGCCGCGAGCCCGAGCTTCGACACCGCCACCGTCGCCCGCGCCCTCGACGAGGCGACCATCGGCCTCGTCGGGCGCTCCACCGGCATCGGCGACGGCCTGGGCCTCGCCCTCAAGCGCCTGACCCCGGCGGGGCCTGAGGCCGAGGGCGCGCCGGTGGCCACCGCCAAGGTGGTGATCCTGATGACGGACGGCGCCAACAATGCCGGCCAGACCACGCCCCGGGACGTGGCCGGCCTCGCCAAGGAGCTCGGCGTCCGGGTCCACACCATCGCGCTCGGGCCCCGCGACCTCTCCAACGCCGACGGCGAGCAGGACGTCGTCGACACCGAGACCCTGCGCGAGATCGCGGATCTCACCGGCGGCCGGATGTTCCGCGTGAAGACCACCGACGACCTCATCGCCATGGCGGACGCCATCGACGCGATCGAGGGCGGGCGCGCCAAGGCGCCGCCGGTGCCCCTGCGCAAGGACCTCTGGCCCTGGCCCGCCGCCCTCGCCTTCCTGGCGGCGGCCGCCCTCCTCGCGTCGCGGCGGATCGCATGAGTCTCCTCGACACCCTGGCGGTCCTGCGGCCCTGGTGGCTGGTGGCGATTCCCGTCGTGGCCGCCCTGGCGCTGCGCGCCGCCTGGCGCTCGGCGCCCCTCGGCGACTGGACCCGGGCCGTCGATCCCGGCCTGATGGCGCTGCTCGCCCGGCGCGGGGCGGTGCTCGGCGGACGCCGGCAGGCGAACCTCGCCGCGGCGCTCGCGGCCGGGCTCGTCGCCCTGGCCCTCACCGGCCCGGCGGTGGAGCGCCCGGACGCCGCCACCTTCCGCAACCTCGACGCGACCGTGGTGGTATGCGACCTGTCGCGCTCCATCGCGGAGGGCGGCCACCTCAAGGACGTGCGCCAGGTGGCGCAGGCGGTGGCCGAGGCCGCCGGCACCCGCAGCGTCGCCGTGGTGGTCTATGCGGGCGACGCCTATCTCGCCGCCCCGCCCACCACCGACCGGGACGCCCTGTCCTCCACCCTGTTCGCCCTGGACGGCGACACCGTGCCGGACCGGGGCACCCATCCCGAGCGCGGCCTCGCCCTGGCCCGCCGCACCCTCGCGGAGGCCGGCGTGATCGCGGGCGACGTCGTCCTCGTCACCGACGGCGACGGCATCGGCGACGCGGCCCTGCGCGAGGCCGCCGCGATCCGTGCCAAGGGCTGGCACCTGCACGGGCTGTTCGTGCCGGCCGGGCCCGGCCTGCCGGCGGGCTCGCCCAAGCCCGACCGCGGCGCCCTCGAGCGCCTGACCGACGCGGGGGCGGGCCGTTTCGCCCTTCTCGACAGCCCCGCCCCGGTGCTCGACGCGGTGGGCGCCAGCACCGCCCAGCACCTCGCCGCCGGGGGCTACACCGTCCTGGCCTTCGCCGATCTCGGGCGCTGGCTCGTGCTGCTGGCCCTGCTGCCCGCCCTCGTCCTGTTCCGCAGGAGCGCCTGATGGCCCTCGGTGTCCTGTCCAACCGCCTGCCCGCCCTCCCCCGCGACTGGACCCGCTGGGCACGCCTCGCCGCCCTGGGGCTCGCGGGCGCCGGCATCCTGGCCCTGACGGCGACGGCGCAGCCCCGCACCAGCCTTGGCCGCGCCCTGCTGGAGGCCGGCCTGCCCGGGGCCGCCGCCTGGGTGCTCGACGACCCGGCCTGGCGCGGCCCGGCCCTCTACCAGGCCGGGCGCTACACGGAAGCCGCCGCCCTCTTCCGCAACGGCGGCCGGCGCAACGCCTACAACCTCGGCAACGCGCTCGCGAAATCCGGCGACCTGCAGGGGGCGCTGGACGCCTACGACGCCGCCCTCCAGTACAACCCCCGCGACGCCGACGCGCAGGCCAACCGCTCGCTGATCGCCCGCCTCGTGGACGAGGGCTCCGGCGATCCCGGCAAGGGCGGCGGCGTGGCCAACGCCACCGCCACGGTGGGCGCGCGCTACAACAAGACCTCGAACCAGGACCCTAACGACGACACCCAGGCGACCTCCAGCGGCGAGGGCCTGGCCGGCAACAAGGAGGGGGGCACCACCTCGTCGACGCCGGGCAACAGCAAGGTCGCCCGGCGCGGCAAGGCCGAGCAGGTCTCGGTGGATTCCGGCAAGGGCGAGGCCCGCGGCTCGGCCAGCGACGCGGCGGGGCGCGGCCGCACCGGGGCGGGCTCGGCCATGGTCGCGGCCGCCCCCGAGCGGGAGGTGCGCCGGGTGACGAAGAGCTTCGAGGCCCACGAGATCCGACCCGACCGCCTCTGGCTGCAGACCCTGCCGGACGATCCCGGACGCTATCTCAAGCTGCGTCTGAAGGCGGAGCAGGCGGCCCGGGTCGAGGCCGGCACGGCGGTGCCCGGCGGGAGCAATCCATGGTGAGCGATCGGTCCGCGTTTCGAAACCGGCGGGGCGTCCTCGCGGCCGGCCTCGCCGCCTTCCTCCTCGCGCCCCTCCCGGCCCGGGCCGAAATCGGTCCCGGCGACCTCACCCTCACGGTGACGCCGGAGCGCAACGGCAACGCCGATCCGTTCTCCCGCGAGATGGTGCTGCTGCGCATCCACGGGGTCTACCGCCAGCCGATCCTGCTGGAGGAGGTGATCCAGCCGTCGCTGGCCAATTTCAGCTGGACGCAGCTCGGCCGCGACGCCTGGTCGAAGACCCGCCTGCCCGACGGGCAGGTGGCCATCGCCTTCGACCGGGTGGTGGCGATCTTCCCGCACCATCCGGGCGACTTCACCATCGATCCGTTCCTGCATCGCCTCACCGTCAACGACGGCGGCAAGCGGGTCGTCGTCGACGTGCCCTCGGCTCCGGTGACCCTGCCCGTCGCCACCTGGACGAAGCCGGTGGGCGGGCCCGACGCCAAGGAGCCCTGGTGGCTCCCGGCCAAGGACGTGACGATCACGGATTCCTGGAGCCCCGACCCCGAGACGGTGAAGCTCGGCGAGACCACACGGCGCATCGTCACCCTGGAGGCCCAGGGCATGGTCGCCGAAGGGCTACCGCCCCGCCCGGTGATGCGCACGCGCGGCATCCTCACCTTCGCCGGGCCGGTGACCCGCGAGACGATCATCACCCCCGCCGGCCCGGTGGCGCGGGCGACCTACCAGTGGGACGTGCGCCCCGCGATCGAGGAGATCATCCCCCTCGACGCGATCGTCATCCCGTGGTTCGACACCGTCTCGCGCACCCTGCGCGAGGCCGAGATTCCCGCCCGCCAGATCGGCGGCGGCCTGCCCGACAGGGACGACGAGGCGAAACCCGTTCTGCCGGCCTCTCCCCTCGTGGTGGCGACGGCCGCCCTCGGCGCCTTCGGCCTCGGCCTCGCCCTGCTCGGCTTCGGCAGCGGCGGGCGTTCGGGACGCCGGCGCCTCGACGCGCGGACGCGCCGGGCGCTCGGCCGCGCCGCCTCGGCCCGGGACGCGCGGGCCTTCCGCGCGCATCTCCACCCCGTCCTCACGGAGCAGCCCGACCTCGCGCGGGCCTGGCGGGCCCGGCCGGAGGTCGCCGCAGGCCTCGATACCCTGGATTCCCACCTCTACGGCCCCGGCACCGTCGCAGCCCCCGACCTGCCCGGCCTCGCCCGAGCCCTGAGCCGGCCGATCGCTGCGGGAGCGCAGCCGACGGCGGCCCCCTCGCGCCTCGCGCCCCTCGACGGCCGTGCCCTGACCTCGCCAAGACCCATCCGAGACCCATCGACTGGAACCGCATGAGCCTGACGCGACGGATCCTCCTCGGGGCGGGGGCCCTCCTGCCCCTGTTGCCATGGCCGAGCACGGCCCAGGACCAGGGTAAGACCGATCCCGGCCCCCAGGACCGGTTCGCCGAGGCCGGTGCGGCGTTGGCGCGGATCGCTGGCGACCTCGGCGGCCGGGCCGGGATCGCGGTCCTCGACACGGGCGGCGGCCCCGCCCTGCTGCACGACGCCGAGGGCGCCTTTCCGCTCTGCAGCACCTTCAAGCTGCTCCTCGCCGCCGCGATCCTGGCCCGGGTCGAGGCGGGGCGCGAACGGCTCGACCGGCGCCACGCCTACGGAGAGGCCGACCTCGACACCTACGCCCCCGTCACCACGCGCGCCCTGAGGGCGGGCGGACCGGAGGCCGGGGCGATGTCCGTGGAGGCTCTGTGCGCCGCCGCCCTGGTCTGGAGCGACAACACCGCCGCTAACCTCCTGCTCGCCGCCCTCGGCGGTCCCGCGGCCCTGACCGCCTATGGCCGGGACCTCGGCGACCCGGTGACCCGCCTCGACCGGACCGAACCCGACCTGAACGCGGCCGTGCCCGGCGATCCCCGCGACACCACCCGGCCCGCCGCGATGGCGGCGACCGTCGGGAAGATCCTGCTCGGGCCGTCGCTGACGGAGGCCAGTCGCGCCCGGCTCGAGGGCTGGATGACGGCCTCCCGCACCGGAACGAAGCGCCTGCGGGCGGGGCTTCCGGGCGATTGGGGCGTCGGCGACAAGACCGGTAGCGGGGCCTACGGCACCGCCAACGTGGTGGCGCTCCTGCGCCCCCCGGCCCGGGCGCCCCTGGTGGCGGCCATCTACCTCACGGGGTCGGACACCACGAGCGAGGCCCGCGACGCAGCCCATGCGGCGATCGGCCGGGTCATCGCCGCGACCTATAGTTAACACTCGGTTCACGCCTGCCTGACACGGTCGTCCCGCGAGGAGTGGACCCGATGCGGCGTGGCGGTGTGGCGATCAGACGGGGCGGGGCGGGGCTCGTGCTCCTGGCCGGATTGATGGCAGCCCCCGCCGGCTCAGCAGATCTCGGCGGCCTCGCCTTCCCGACCCCCGGGCGCGCGGTGGAGGGCTACGGGGCGGAGCCCGAGGGCCTGCCGCGCTACTTCCCGCGGGCGGAGGAGGAGGGTGGCGTGGCTCACCACGCACCGGTGCCGCGCCGCCGGCTGGCCGGCTGCATCCCGCGGCGGGTACCCATCCCCACCGATGCCCTCGGTGACCCGAGCTATGTCGGCTCGGCCTACGGCCTCGGCAAGCCGAGCTATTACGGCTTCACCCCGCCCCTCGGGGTCGACGATCCCTACGGCCGGCCCCTGCGGCCCTATTGTCCCTGAGGCGTCTGGCGTCCCGGCGGCAGGGCGATTAGGTCTCGCGCCGGGATGCGATCCGCGTCCGCGAGACCCTGCCGAAGACCTTGCCGAGGACGAGCCGCCGATGTCCGATCCCGTCTCCCTGCTCCGGTTCACGTCCGTCGCCCCCCTGCGCGCCGCGGTCGCCGCCTGGCGCCGGGCCGACGAGCGGGTGGTGCTGGTGCCGACGATGGGCGCGCTCCATGCCGGCCACCTCGCCCTGATGGCGCGGGCGCGCAGCCTCGGTCGGCGCGTCGTGGCGAGTATCTTCGTCAATCCGACCCAGTTCGGCCCGAACGAGGATTTTTCGCGCTATCCCCGCGACACCGACGCCGACCTCGCCCTGCTGGCGGAGGCGGGGGTCGATGCCGCCTACCTGCCGGAAGTCTCCGGGATGTACCCCGAGCACTTCTCGACCCGGATCGAGGTGGGCGGCCTCACCGAGGGCCTGTGCGGCGCCTATCGGCCGGGTCACTTCTCGGGCGTCGCCACGGTGGTGACCAAACTGCTCAACCAGGTCCAGCCCGACTGCGCGCTGTTCGGCGAGAAAGACTACCAGCAGCTCCTGGTGATCCGCCGCGCCGTGCGCGACCTCGACCTGCCCGTGGAGATCCAGGGCGTCCCCACCCTGCGGGAGGCGGACGGCCTCGCTCTGTCGTCACGCAACCGCTACCTCGCCCCAGAGGAGCGGGCGCGCGCACCGCGCCTCCACGCCGTCCTGTCCGAGATCGCCGCAGGCCTCGCGGCCGGCGGAAGCGCCGGCCCCCTGGTCGAGGGAGGCCGGGCCGCGCTGGCGGCGGCGGGCTTCGAGCCCGTGCAGTATCTCGAGGTCCGCGATGCCGAGACGCTGGCGCCGGTGGAGCACGCCACGCGGCCGGCCCGGGTGCTGGCGGCGGCCTATCTCGGCCGCACGCGCCTCATCGACAACGTCGCGGTGGGTTGAACCACGGGACGTTCAGGCCCGTCCCGCCGCGAGGGGATTGGCCCGGAAGAAATCGAGCATCGCCCGCGTTGCGTCGGGCCCGCGCGGATCGGTGTAGCTGCCGGCCGGGCTTCCGCCGGACCAGGCATGGCCGAGGCCGCGCACGATCCAGCCCTCCACCGCGACCCGTCCGTCCGCATCGGCGTAGCGGGTGCGGGTGTAGGGCAGGCCGCCCGGGCTCACAGCCTCCGCCGCCTCGGGCGTCAGCCCGTCGATGCCGGCCTGGGCCAGCGCCTGGTCGCCGTTGCGGGGGTTCACGGTGCCGTCGCTCTCCCCGTGGAACACGATGGTGGGCACCCGCACCGTGGAGACCGGGCCGTCGGCAGCGGCCACGGGGCCGAGGCGCATCACCGTGAGCGCGGTCGAGACGTCGCGGGCACAGCCCGCCGCGAGGCCGGAATGGATGCCCACCGCCGCGTAGAGGTCGGGATAGGCCCGGGCGATGTTCACCGCCGCCGCACCGCCCGCCGACAGGCCGGCGATGTAGACCCGGGTCGGATCGACTCGATGCTCGGCGATGAGCGCGCGGGTCAGCCCGGCGATGATCCCCGCCTCGCCGGAATCCCGGCCCTGGTCGCCAGGCTGGAACCAGTTCCAGCAGCGCTGGCCGTTGGCGCGCCCGCTCTGGGCCGGGTAGGCCACGAGGAAGCCCTCCGCCTCCGCGCGGGCGTTCATGCCGGTGCCGGCGGCGAAATCGTCCGGCGACTGGGTACAGCCGTGCAGCATCACCACCAGGGGCAGGTCGGCACGGGCGTCGCTGGGAACGAACAGCTTGTAGTCCCGTGCCCCGGCCGCGTTGGAAAAGCTGTGCTCCGTGAAGCTGCCGCCCTCGGTGAGGGGCGCACGAGCTTGGTTCAAGCCCGACGGGCCGAGACCGCCGGCCAGGCCCGAGACGAGAGTGCCGAGATTGCCGACGAGGCCGGAGGGGGTCGCCCCGCCGGGACCGGCCTTGCCGAGGCCCCCGAGCACCGGGGCGATGCCCCGCGTCACCGTTTCCACGACCTTGCGCAGCTTCTCGGCGAGGCGCGCCTCCTCGGCGGCGGCCGAACCCGACGGGGACTCGGTCTGGAACGCGGGTTTGGATTCCGGCTTGGCCGCCGGGCCGGTCTCGACGCGCTCGGCCACGAGATCGATGGTGTGGGGCTGGGGCGCCGGAGCGCCGTGGTCGGCCGCGGAACGGGGGGGCGTGCCGGCGAAGCCGCGTTGCAGCAGGTCCGTCGCGTCCTGCAGGCGTCCGGCTGCCGTGAGGCGCGTCGCCTCCATCATGTCGGCGAGGCGGTCCTGCATCCGGTTCGAAGGGTCGGTCATGGGGTTCGCTTTCCGGCTCGACGACGGGTCGAACCATGCGAGGTAGGGAACGCGGTTTTTGGAGATTGTCAGAGGAGGCGGTCGGCGAGGGCCGCCTTCACGGCCGGAGTCGCCTGCAGGCTTCCCATGACCTCGATCGACGCGATGACCTCGCGGGCCAGTTCCGGGGTGACGTCGGGCGCGATGCTGGCGAGCCCGAGGACGCGGATGTCGAGGCGGATGCCGCTGGCGCGCGCGGCCTCGAGTTCGGCCCGGTCGTAGCGGCGCAGGCCGAGTTCGACGCCCTTGCGGGCCACCGATTGCCGGGTCACGTCGCCGTGGCGCGCGATCTGGTTCCGCACGGCCGTACGGATGAAGTCGCTCCGGTTGGCGTAGACGCTCTCGGACACGAGAAGATCGATGTGGCCGAGATCGACGTAGCCGAGATTGATCGTGATCTTCTCGGTGTCGCCGACCCGAATCGGCGCCCTGGGCTTATCCTCGAGATCGAGCATCGGACCTTCCCCTTACCATCCAGTTGGATGGTATATGGGAGGCTTTTGTTGCGATGCAATAAGGAGCCTCGTGCGTCGCAGCATCGTGACGGCAACGGGACGGAACGGACAACCTGCGCCGGTCCGGACCGGTTCGACCGGCCTTCAGGCGGTCTCCTCCTCGCCGAGATAATCGCGCCAGACCGCACCGCCGCCCCCGAGGGTCGCGATGAAGGCCGCGTGCCGGGTGCGCTCGGCCTCGCTGAGCCGATGGCGCAGCGGGCGCGGCCCCACCGGGACGACCTCGCCGCCATCGCCGAGGATCACCACCTCCTCGGCCTCCGTCATGGCGAGCCCGAGGCTGGTCTGCTTGCCGCCGAGGAGCTCGACATAGACCTCCGCCAGGATCTGTGCGTCGAGGAGCGCGCCGTGCTTGGTCCGCCGCGTGGTGTCGATGCCGTAGCGCGAACATAGGGCATCGAGGTTGTTGGCCGCCCCCGTATGCTTGCGGCGGGCGAGCTGCAGGGTGTCGACGACGTCGGCGAGGTCGATGGGCGGGGGCGCCGCCGCGCCGAGGCGGGCGTATTCCATGTTGAGGAAGCCGACGTCGAAGGGCGCGTTGTGGATCACCAGGGGCGAGTCGCCGCAGAAGTCGCGGAATTCGTCGACGATGTCGGCGAAGAGCGGCTTGTCGGCGAGCATGGCGTCCGAGATGCCGTGCACCGCGAAGGCGCCCTGGGAAACCGGCCGGGTCGGATTCACCAGTTTGTGGAAGACCTTGCCCGTCTGCACGTGGTTGATCAACTCGACGCAGCCGATCTCGATCAGGCGATCGCCGTTCTTGGCATCCGTGCCGGTGGTCTCGGTGTCGAGGACGATCTCACGCAGCATCGAAGGGTCCTGATCGAAGGGTCCCGGAGGCAGGGGCCGCAAGCTCCGACCTTGCGCCCTCCAGGGCCGGCGTCAAGGCGCCGCCGGCACCGATCCCGCGGTCAGTTGCCGGATGATCGACGCCACCTCGGCCTCGGCGTGGCCGAAACCCAGGCTGGTATCGAGGACGAAATCGGCGCGGGCCTGCTTCTCGGCGTCGGGCCACTGCTTGGCGCGGATCGCCTCGAAGGTCGCCGCATCCATCCCGGGCCGGGCGAGCACCCGGGCGCGCTGCACGTCGGGCGGGGCGGTGACCACCAGGACCCGGTCGCAGCGGGCCTCGGCGCCGGTCTCGAACAGGAGCGGGATGTCGAGGAGCACCAGGGGTGCTTCGGCGTGGCGGGCGAGGAAGTCCCGGGCCGCGGCCTGGGCCAGGGGATGGACCAGGGCCTCGAGGGCGGCGAGGCGCTCGGGCGCGCCGATCACCACCTCCCGCAGGCGCGCCCGGTCGACGGCGCCGTCCGCGTCCAGGGTTCCGGGGAAGGCCGCGCCGATGGCGGCCGCCGCTGCACCGCCGGCGCCGTAGAGGGCATGCACCGCCGCATCCGCGTCGTGGACCGGCACGCCGTGGCGCGCGAACATCGCCGCGGTGGCCGACTTGCCCATGCCGATCGAGCCGGTGAGTCCGAGGATGACCGGCCGGCTCATGCGGGCGCCAGGTCCGCGACGATCCGGGCGCGCAGTGCCGGCGTCACGCCCGGGGTCGTGCGGAACCAACGGGCGAAGCCCGGCACCGCCTGGTGCAGCAGCATGCCGAGGCCATCGACGGCGGGTAGCCCCCGTGCCCGGGCCGCCGCGAGGAGGGGCGTCTCCAGGGGCGCGTAGACGATGTCGGCCACCGCCGCGTCCTCGGGCAGGGGCAGGAGGTCGAGGGCGAGGGGGGGATGGCCGACCATGCCGAGCGACGTGGTGTTCACGAGGAGCCTGGTGCGGGCCATGGCGTCCGGCAGGTCGTGCCAGGCGACGCCCTCGACCCGGGTGGGGTCGAGGGCCACCAGGGCCTCGGCCCGGGCCGGCGTCCGGTTGGCGACCCAGACCCGCGACAGGCCGCGCTCCAGGAGGCCGACCACGATGGCGCGGGCGGCGCCGCCGGCCCCGAGCACCAGGGCGGTGCCGCCGCCGCGCTCGGTCCAGCCGAGGCCCAGGCTCTGGTCGAGATGGGCGACGAAGCCGGGGGCGTCGGTGTTGTCGCCGCAGAGGCGCTCGGACCCGTCGAAGAACAGGGTGTTCACCGCCCCGATCCTCTCCGCCCGCGGCGTCAGGGATTCGACCAGCCCGAAGGCCGCCTCCTTGTGCGGGATGGTGACGTTGCCGCCGGCGAAGCCGTTCGCGCGCAGTCCGGCCAGGAAGGCCGGAAAGGCCTCCGGCGCCACGTCGATGCGCTCGTAGCGGCCGTCGATGCCGTGCTCGGCGAGCCAGTGTCCGTGGATCAGCGGCGAGCGCGAATGCGCAATGGGATGTCCGACGACGAAGGCACGGATCATACGGTGCAATCTCCGGCGAGCGCGCAGGCGGGGCCGCCCGCCTCCTCGATCTGCAGGGTGGCGTGGCCGATGCCGAAGCGGCTTCGCAGCTCTTCGGCCGTGGCGATGAGGAAGCCGTTGCCCGGATGCCCCTCCGCCATGACGAGGTGCGCCGTCAGGGCGATGTCGGTGGTGCTCATCGGCCAGATGTGGAGGTCGTGCAGGTCCGCCACGCCGGCGCGCGCCCGTAGGTAGGTACCCACCGCCGCCGGGTCGATGCCGGGGGGCACCGCCGAGAGCGACATCACCACGCTGTCCCGTAGGAGGCCCCAGGTCGCCCAGACGATGAGGCCGGCGATGACGAGGCTGACCAGCGGGTCGATCCAGGCCGCTCCCGTCAGCACGATGATGAGGCCGGTCACCACCACGCCGGCCGAGACGGCGGCGTCGGCCAGCATGTGCAGGTAGGCGCCGCGGATGTTGATGTCGCTGCCCTTGCCCGAAGCGAAGAGCCAGGCGGTGGCGCCGTTGACGAGGATGCCGAGGCCGGCGACCACCATCACGGTCAGCCCCGCCACCGGCTGCGGCTCGGGGGCGACCAGACGCACGATCGCCTCCCAGGCGATGGCGCCGGTGGCGACGAGCAGGAACACCGCGTTGAACAGCGCGGCGAGGATCGAGGAGCCGCGCAGACCGTAGGTGAAGCGCGGCGTCGGGGTGCGCTTCACCAGTACAGAGGCGATCCACGCCACCAGCAGCCCGAGCACATCCGACAGGTTGTGGCCGGCATCGGCCACCAGAGCCATGGACTCGCTGGCGAAACCGTAGATCGCCTCGATGACCACGAAGGCGATGTTCAGGCTGATGCCGATGGCGAAGGCACGCCCGAAGGTGGCCGGCGCGTGGGAATGCCCGCCATGGGAATGCCCGCCGCCCCCGTGGGAATGACCAGCGCCATGCGCATGACCGCCTCCGTGGGAATGGCCGTGCCCGGCAGGGGCAGTGCTGGGGATAGGCGCGCGGGCATGCCCGTGATCGGCGTGGTCGTGAGGATCGTGCGCGTGCTCAGCCATCGGTCCCGCTTTCAGTCCCGCCTTGGGCCGTACCGGAGCGCCGGGCCGCCCGTGCGCGGCCGGCGCCGGCTCCCGGGTTCACCGCATCCCGGCATCCCGGCATCCTGTGATCCCGGGATACAGGGCAAAGGCCCTCACCAGATAGCCGGTTTCACCGCCGCCAGGATCACGATCAGGATCATGAGGAGCGTCGGCACCTCGTTGAGGATGCGGTAGAACTTGTGTCCTCGCGTGTTCCGGTCGGCGGCGAAGTCCTTCACCATCCGGGCCAGCCAGCCGTGGATGCCGCTCATGGCGAGCACCAGGACGAACTTCGCCTGGAGCCAGCCGGCGGCGTAGTAGCCGCTCATCCAGGCCAGGATCAGCCCGAAGATCCAGGTGGCGATCATGGCCGGGGTCATGATCGCCTTCAGGAGGCGCCGCTCCATGACCTTGAAGGTCTCGGACTGGGCCGCCGCGTGCGGCCCAGGCACCAGGGCGGCGTGGTAGACGAACAGGCGCGGCAGATAGAGCATCGCCGCCATCCAGGAGATGAGCGCGACGAGGTGCCCGGCCTTGAGCCAGGGGTAGAGCCCGTCCACGTCGGCCTCAGCCCCGCAGCCGGGCGAGCATGCGCTCGACATGGGCGATCGGCGTCTGCGGCGTGATGCCGTGGCCGAGGTTGAAGATGTGCGGCAGGCCTTCGGTGGCCGCCAGCACGCCGTCCACCGCCGCGTTGAGGGCGGCCCCGCCCTCGATCAGGGTTTCGGGATGGACGTTGCCCTGCGTCACCGTGGAGGCGGGCACCCGGGCGCGCAGGGCCTTGAGGTCCACCGACCAGTCGACGCCGACCGCGTCGGCGGCGGTCTCGGGCACCACGCGGGCATGACCCTCGAGGCCGGAGCCGCGGGCGAACACGATGATCTTCGCGCCCGGCACCCGGGCGCGGACCCCGGCGATCATCCGGGCGATGGGCTGGAGCGACCAGCGGGTCAGGGCGTCGCGGTCGTTGGACCCGGCCGAGGCGCTCTCGGGCAGCGCGCTCTCGGCGACCTCGTTGACGGACTCCTCGCTGCCGGCCGCGTCGGCACCCCGCGCGTCGGGCAGCGCGCCCGCATGCGACTCGAAGATCTGCACCGCATCCGCGCCGGCCTCGAGCTGGCGCACCAGGTATTCGGTCTGCACCGTGACGAGGCGGTCGATCAGGGCCTCCACCAGGGCGGTGTCCTGCCGGGCCAGCGCCCGGGAGGGGGCGAGGTCGGGGGTGCCACGCCCACCGATCATGTAGCTCGCCACCGTCCAGGGCGCGCCGCAGAAGCCGAGCAGCGTGGTCTCGTGGGGCAGTTGCGCGCGCAGGCGCCGCACCGTCTCGAAGACCGGCTCCAGGTGGGCGAAGATCGCCGGATCGCCGGCCTCGCGCAGGCGCTCGAATTCCGGCCGGCCCGCCATCGGGTCGAGGCGCGGCCCCTCGCCCTCCACGAAGCGCACGTTCTGGCCGAGCGCGTCCGGGATCACCAGGATGTCGGAGAACAGGATCGAGGCCTCGAAGCCGAAGCGCCGGATCGGCTGCAGCGTCACCTCGGTGGCGAAGTCGGGATTGTAGCAGAGGTCGAGGAAGGACCCGGCCTTTGCCCGGACCTCCCGGTACTCGGGCAGGTAGCGCCCGGCCTGGCGCATCATCCAGGCGGGAGGACGCGGCAAGGCCTCGCCCGCGAGAACCCGCAGGACCGCCCGGTCCCCACCCGTGCGGTCCCCTGCAACTGCCTGGCTCATCCGATCTCCCGACGTCCCATTCCCCTGTGGCCGGTATGTAGCACCGAAGCGTCGGATGTCTTCCTCCCGAAACCGCCGCGTCTCGAAAACCTCTCGCTCCCGGAAACCTCGTGCTCGTCCGGGTGTCGGAGGGGCGTCCCGGCCGTCATCCCCACACCGGCTCTCTAAAAGGAAAGAGAGATTCTAGGACTCTGTTTTTTCTTTTAGAGGGCTGGATGGCGGGAGCGGAAATTCGTCCACAGGGCGTCCCCGCGACCGCGGCGTTAATCAGCCTTTAACGGATTGGGTTCAATGTCCCGGATAGGTGATGGCCCACAGTGCCTTGCCCCTGCCCGGCGGTCGCCGACTCGGCCTCGGTCCCGGATTCTCCCAAAACCGCTTGGGAATCGCGCCGGTGTGACGGTGTGTTGACGCCGGAGTCGACAAGACGGCCCGGGCGCCCGCTGGACCCTTCGGGCAAGCCGGCTTATCCACCCTTATCGACTCCCCTGACCGAGCCCGGTGGACAAGACCATGACGGGTGATCGTCATGCATCCTGGACCTCAGGCCGGAGGAGACAGCCTTTCGATGAGCCGTAGCTATTTCCACCTGCACCTCGTCTCGGATTCCACCGGAGAGACGCTCATCAACGTGGGCCGCGCGGCCGCCGCCCAGTACGAGGGCGTCTCGGCCATCGAGCACGTCTATCCCCTGGTGCGCTCCGCCGCGCAGCTCGAACGGGTGATCTCCGAGATCGAGGCCGCGCCGGGGCTCGTGCTCTACACCCTGGTAGGCCACGACCTCACCGAGCGGCTGGAGGCGGCCTGCCGCGAGACCGGATCGCCCTGCCTCTCGGTGCTCCAGCCGGTGCACGCCCTGCTACAATCCTATCTGGGGGCGGATTCGACGGCCCGGCCCGGCGCGCAGCACATGCTCAACGCCGAGTACTTCAAGCGCATCGACGCGATGAACTTCACCCTGGCCCACGACGACGGCGTCCTGCCCCTCGACGTGAACGAGGCCGACGTGATCCTCGTGGGCGTCAGCCGCACCTCGAAGACCCCGACGGCGATCTACCTCGCCAATCGCGGCCTGAAGACCGCGAACTTCCCCCTGGTGCCGGGCATGCCCCTGCCCGAGAGCCTCGAGACGGCGCGAAAGCCGCTCCTCGTCGGGCTGCTGGCCAGCCCGGAGCGCATCGTCCAGATCCGCCAGAACCGGCTCCTCAGCCTGAAGGCCGACGATTCATCCCTCTACGTCGATCGCGGGGCCGTGGCGGACGAGATCGCCGCCTGCCGCCGCCTCTGCGCCAAGCACCGCTGGCCGACCATCGACGTGACCCGGCGCTCGATCGAGGAGACGGCGGCCGCCATCCTCGACCTGCACCGCGAGCACCGCCTGAAGTTCATCGCCTCGTGAGCGTCCCAAGCCGCCCGCGGCCCGCCTCGCCCTGGCGCGGGGATCGGCCCCTCCTCCTCGCCTCCACCAGCGCGACGCGGCGCGCGCTCCTCGAGAGCGCCGGCCTTGCCGTCGACTCCGAGAGCCCCGGGGTCGACGAGCGCGCGGTGGAGGCGGCGTGCGCCGATCTGCCGCCCGAAGCCCTGGCCCGTCGGCTCGCCGAGGCCAAGGCGGGGGCCGTGGCGGCCCGCCGGCCCGGGCGCGTGGTCGTCGGCGCCGACCAGGTCCTGGCCTGCGACGGCACCCTGTTCCACAAGCCGGCGGACCTCGCCGCCGCCGCCGCGCAGATCGGCGCCCTCGCGGGCCGGACCCACGCGCTGCACGCGGCGGTGGCCCTGGCCGTCGACGGGGCCGTGGTCGAGAGCTTCGTCGAGACCGCGCACCTGACCATGCGGCCCCTCGAGGCCGCGGCGATCGCGGCCTATGTCGATCTCGCCGGGCCCGAGCGGGTGTGCTCCAGCGTCGGCGGCTACCAGCTGGAAGGCCTCGGCATCCACCTGTTCGCGGCGGTCGCGGGCGACCAGTCCACCATCCTCGGCCTGCCGCTGCTGCCGCTCCTGGCGCGGCTGCGGGCGCGGGGCTGGCTCAGCATCTGACGTTCTGCTCCCGATCGCACGAGGCCTGCTCCATGCTGACGATTCTCCGCCCACTCTTCGGCGGCCTGCTCCTCGTCCTCGCGGCCGGCTCGGCCGAGGCCGCGAGCTTCCCCTGCGAGAAGGCGGAGGCCGCCGACGAGAAGGCGATCTGCGCCCACCTGCCCCTCAACGACCGCGACGTGGAGATGGCGACCCGCTTCGAGATCCTGCGGG
Source organism: Methylobacterium sp. Leaf88 (assembly GCF_001422795.1). Lineage (NCBI taxonomy): Bacteria > Pseudomonadati > Pseudomonadota > Alphaproteobacteria > Hyphomicrobiales > Methylobacteriaceae > Methylobacterium > Methylobacterium sp. Leaf88. Next base: position 294,572 of record NZ_LMMK01000045.1, read on the forward strand.
CGATGCTGCCCATGGGCGGCAACGCCAAGCTGCGCGAGGACCAGGAGGCCTGGCTCACAGAGCGCCGCGCCTGCGGCGCCGACGTCGCCTGCCTGACGCAAGCCTACGAGGGCCGGCTGAAGGTCCTGCGGGCCGTGTTCTCGGAATTCGCCAAGCAGGGGCCGCTCTGAGGCCGGCCCCCCGCCCTCAGCCGAGCTGCCAGTCGATCGGGGCGACGCCGTGGCCCGACAGCCAGGCATTGGCGGCGTCGAAGGGGCGCGAGCCGGGAAAATCCCGCGCGCGGTTGAGCGGCGAGGGATGGCCGCATGCGACGATGCCGTGGCGGTCGGCCTCCACCAGGGCGGCGCGGGCGCGGGCCTGGGCGCCCCAGAGTAGGAACACCGCCGGCTCCGGGCGGGCAGAGACCGCCGAGACCGCCTGGTCGGTCAGAGCCGACCAGCCGTAGCGCAGGTGCGCCCCGGCCTTGCCCACCTCCACCGTGAGGGCGGCGTTGAGGAGGAGCACGCCCTGCCGGGCCCAGGGGGTGAGGTCGCCCGTCCGGGGCTTGGCCGGCGGGACGCCCGGTTCGGCGAGCTCGGCCAGGATCACCTTGAGCGAGGCCGGGAGCCGCCGCGGGCCGACATACGAGAAGGCGAGGCCGTTGGCGTCGCCCGGCGTGGGATAGGGGTCCTGCCCCAGGATGACGACCTTCACGCGGTCGAGGGGCGTGAGCGCGAGGGCGTTGAAGACGGCCTCGGGCGCCGGCAGCACGGTGGCGCCGGCGGCGATGCGGGCGTCGATCCGGGCGGCCACCGCGTCGGCGGCGCCATCCTGGAAGAACGGCAGCGCGAGCCAGGACGAGCCCGACTTTCGGAAGCGGGCGAGGGCGTCGGCGACGGGCGTCTCGGACATCAGCGAACCAGGATGCGGCCCTCCGCGGGGGCGGGGAGCGGGGCGTTGGCGCGGATATACGCCATCACGGCATTGGCCACGAGCTGTCCGTCGGTCCGGCCGATCAGGGTCCGGCCCCGGGCGAGGTCACCGTAGCCGTTGCCGCCGTCGTACAGGAAGTTGTTCGACGCGACCGTGTAGGTCGCGTCCGGGTCGACGATGCTGCCCGCCGCGCTCAGCGACACGATCCGCTTGCCCACCGGCGCGGTGGGATCCAGGGTGACGACGAGGCCGGAGACCTGCGGGAAGCGGCCCGCCGGGTGGCCCCAATCGGCCAGCGCCCCTTCGAGGAGGGCGCGCAGGTGCGCGCCCGTCAGCGACACCAGCACGACGGTGTTGCCGAAGGGCAGCTCCGTCAGGATGTCCCGGCGGGTCAGGGTCGCGCCGGCGGGGTAGAACCGGTTGCCCCGGATGCCGCCGCCGTTCGTGATCGCGACCTGCGCTCCGGTGGAGGCCCGCAAGGCATCGGCCACGAGGCTGCCGAAGCTCGCTTCGCGGACGCGCACCGCGGCGATGCGGCTGTCGAGGGGGGCGCGGGTCACGCCCACCGGCACGTCGAGTTCCCGTGACAGCGCGCCCTGGAGGCGCTGCACCTCCGCCAGGGTCTCGGGATCGGGGGTGACCTGGGCCGAGTCGTGGATGCGGAAGCTCGGGCGCCAGTCCACGCGCCGGTCCCGCCCGGTGCCGATCACCGTCGCGGTCACGTCGATGGCGGTGACGTAATGGGCGTCGAAGCTCGATTCCGCCATCACGGTCTGGCCGTTGTAGCGAACCACGAGGTCGTGGTCGTGGCCCGAGAGCAGGATGTCGACGAGGCGGGCGGCCACGATGGCGTCGTCGGTGGCCCGGGCCGTGTGGCAGACGCCCACCACGAGGTCGACGCCCGCCTCCCGCAGGGCCTGGACCTCGCGGGCCAGGGTCTCGATCTCGGGGGCGAAGCGCAGGTCGCCCGCCTGCGATTTCTCCGGCGTGCTCGCCAGCGCGATCCCCACCACGCCGACCCGGATGCCCCCGAGGGTGACCACCATTCGGTCGCGCACGCCCGCCAGCGGCCGGCCCGCCCCGTCGCGCAGGTTGGCCGCCAGGACGGGGAAGCTCGCCTCGCCCATCCGTTCGGCGAAGGTCGCCGGGCCGAAATCGAACTCGTGGTTGCCGGGCACGAACACGTCGGGCGGCGCGCGGTTGAGGAGCTCGACGATGTGGGCGCCGCGGTCGAAGCCCGACAGCAGCGACGGCGAGAGGGTGTCGCCCGCATGGGCGTAGAGCATCGGCACGCCCCGGGCCCGCTCGGCCTTCACGATGGCGGCGAGGCGCGCGAACCCGCCTCGGCCGTCGACCTCGGCCATCTGATAGAGGTCGTTGACGAGGAGCAGGCTGAAGGTCGGTTCGGGTGTCGCCGCGGGCGCGGCCTCGGCCGGGCAGCCCAGAGCGATGGCGAGACCGGCCCCGAGGCCGAGGGTCTGGCGGCGGTTCGGCGGCGTCCTGGGGGGGTTCGTCACGGCGGCGTCTCGGGTGTCGGGCGGGCGGCCGGATGCCGCCGCCTGACTCCGCGTTCTAGGACGCCGTTCACGAAGGGGCTACGACGGCCGCGACCCGCGCGCGGCCGCCTCAGCGGGAGACGAAGGTGTCGCGCACCGCCTTGGCGTTGCGGCGGACCATCGGCCAGAGCCAGGCGCCGGAGGCCAGGAAGACGGCGGGCGGCATCGGCTTCAGCGCCACGGCCAGGCGTTCGGCGAGGCCGGGATTGGCCAGGGCCGCGGGCGGGGCGTCGGTCTTGGCATAGACCACCGCGGTGTTCTCGCGCGGGTAGTCCGGATGCGGCACGAGGCCGGCCCGGCGGGCGGTGAGGTCGAAGGTCTCGCGGACGAAGCCGTGGACATGGGCGAAGTGGAAGCGCTCGTGCGCCGGCTTGCCCGTGGTGGCCATGTCGGGCACGGCGGCGAAGAGCACGCCGTCCGGCTTCAGCCAGCGGGACAGGCGCTCCATCACGTCGGCGGGGTCGCGCAGGTGTTCCAGCACGTGCCGGGTGGTGACGACGTCGAAATACCCCTCGGGGAAGCGCGCATCCTCGTCGGCGTCGTCCAGCACCTCGACGCCGTGATGGGCGCGGGCGTAGTTGGCATAGTCCCGCCCCGGCTCGACGCCGATCGCCTCGCAGCCCTTCGCGCGGGCCTCGGCCAGGAACTCGCCCGACCCGGAACCGAAATCGAGCACGCGGGCGCCCGGCTTCAGCTTGGGCGCCAGGAGGCCGGCGCGGAAGGCGGCCTCGCGAGCGGAGCGCTTGAGGTGGACCCGCGGCGGGCCGCCCGCGAAGGCGAGCTGATAATCGGCCCGGTAGGCGCTGGCGTAGTAGTCCGCGAGCTCGGCCGGCGTCGGCATCGGGTCGGTGCGGATCAGGCCGCACTGGCGGCAGGCGATGGATTTCAGCGTCTTCAGCCGGCGGTCGCTCTCGGCCACCACCACGGACTCCGCGGAGCCGCAGAGATTGCAGGCGGTCGGCCCCCCCGTATAGGGATAACCCGTGAAGGGCATGAAGTGGTTGAGGAAGTACCGGGGAGACGGCATGTCGCGCCTTCATCCATCGTGTGGTCGCTGGAAGGCTCCGTGCTCTAGATAGATATCCCCAACGACACAACCTTTCTGAACCCGCCGCTCTCAAGCGCTCACCTCCAGGGCGATACGGAAACCCGATGAACGAACGCGTCGCACCGCCGCTCCCGCAGGACGGACTGTCGCTCCCGACCCAGACGGGCGGACCCGGAAGCGCTCCCGGACCCGTTCCGGGATCCGCCCCCGGACCCGCACCGGGACAAGCCTCCCTGCCGGCCGAGCATCCGCCGGTGCGCTGGGGCCGGGTCGGCGTCCTCCTGATGAATCTCGGGACGCCGGAGGGCACGAGCTACTGGCCGATGCGCCGCTACCTCAAGGAATTCCTCTCCGACCGCCGGGTGATCGAGGTGCCGCGCCTGATCTGGTGGCCGCTCCTCAATCTCGTCATCCTGACGAAGCGCCCGGGGCCGAAGGGCCGCGACTACGCCAGCGTGTGGAACAACGAGCGCGACGAGGGCCCCCTGAAGACGATCACCCGCGGCCAGGCCGAGCGCCTGCAGGCGGCCATGGGGGATTCGGTCGTGGTCGACTGGGCGATGCGCTACGGCAAGCCGGAGGTCTCCGTGCGGATCCAGGCCCTGCTCGACCAGGGCTGCGACCGCATCCTCCTGGTGCCGCTCTATCCGCAATACGCCGCCGCGACCTCGGCCACGGCCTGCGACCAGGCCTTCAAGGCCCTGATGCAGATGCGCTGGCAGCCGACGGTGCGCGTCTCGCCGCCCTATCACGACGACCCCGTCTACATCGACGCGATGGCGACCTCGATCCGCGAGGGCCTGGCCAAGCTCGACTTCGAGCCCGAGGTGATCCTGACCTCGTTCCACGGGGTGCCGAAGAGCTACCTCCTCAAGGGCGACCCCTATCATTGCCAGTGCGTGAAGACCGGGCGCCTGATCCGCGAGGCGCTGGGATTCTCGACGGAGAAGATGCGCACCACCTTCCAGTCGCGCTTCGGCAACGAGGAATGGCTGCGGCCCTACACCGACGAGACGGTGCAGACCCTCGCCAAGAGCGGCGTCAAGCGCATGGCGATCGTGGCGCCCGGCTTCACCGCCGACTGCCTCGAGACCCTGGAGGAGCTCGACGGCGAGAACCGGCACTACTTCGAGGACAATGGCGGCGAGCAGTTCGCCTACATCCCCTGCCTGAACGACAGCGACCTCGGCATGACGGTGATCGAGACCGTGGTCCGGCGCGAATTGCAGGGCTGGGTCTAGCGTTCCGGGCCGGACGGCAGCGCCGAAAGCCATCGCCAAGTGCAGGCCCGGTTGCTACTAGAGCCCGCGACGAGGCGGCAGGCGAGACGATGACGAGACCGGAGGCAGGCGGGGGCACCGCGGGCGAACGATCGCAGGAGCACCTGCGCCTGCTCGCCCATTTCCAGGAGGCCGGCTACGGCGCCGTGACACCGCCTGTGCTTCAGCCGGTGGAGCCGTTCCTCGAACTGTCCGGCGAGGACATCCGCCGGCGCATCTTCGTGACCCAGGACGCCACGGGCAGTGAGCTCTGCCTGCGCCCGGAATTCACGATTCCGGTCTGCCGCCACCACCTCGCGCATGCCCCGAAGTTTTCCGCGCCCAAGGATCCGCAGGGGGCCGACTACAGCTACCTCGGACCCGTCTTCCGGCTCGCCGGCGACGAGCCGGACGAGTTCCTCCAGGCCGGCATCGAGTCGGTCGGGCGCACCGACACGCCGGCCGCCGACGCGGAGGTGATCGGCCTCGCCCTCGAGGGCCTTGCCCTGCTCGGGCGCAGCGACGTCGCCGTCCGCCTCGGCGACATGGGTCTCGTCGACGCCCTGCTGGACGCCCTCAGCGTGCCGCCCACCGCCAAGCGCCGCACCCTGCGGGCGCTGGCCGCCGGCCGTTCCCTCGACGCGGTCACCAACGGCCTGCGCACGGAAGACCCCCATGCGGGTCTCCTCGCCGCGATCCAGGGCCAGGATCCGAAGGGGGTTCGCGCCTTCGTGGAGGACGTGCTGTCGATCGCCGGCATCTCGCGGGTCGGCGGCCGCAGCGCCGGCGAGATCGCCGAGCGCTTCCTCGCCAAGGCCTCCGCGCAGGCGAGTGGGGGTTCCGGACTCAACCCCGAGAACCGCGCGCTCATCGATCGCTATCGCGCCATCGAGGGCGATCCCGACAGCGCCGCCGCCGCGGTGCGGGCCCTGGTGCAGGAGGCCGGCCTCGACCATCCGCCCCTCGACGCGGCCCTCGACCTGTTCGAGGAGCGCACCGGCTTCATGGCCGCCCGCGGCCTGGCCGTGGAGAACTTCCGCTTCTCCGGCGGCTTCGCCCGCAACCTCGACTACTATACCGGCTTCATCTTCGAGGGCACGGCGCCCGATGCGCCGAAGCTGCCCCTGGTGGGCGGCGGCCGCTACGACGGCCTGCTCCAGCACCTCGGGAGCCCCGTGCCCGTGCCTGCCGTCGGTTGCGCCGTCTGGCTCTCGCGGGTCGTCGCGGACGCCCCCACCGCGAAGGACGCGACCGTTGGCTGAACCGGATTCCCTCGTCCTCGCGGTTCCCTCCAAGGGCCGGCTGCAGGAGAACGCCGCCGCCTTCTTCGCCCGGGCCGGCCTCAAGCTCGCCCAGAACACCGGCGCGCGCGACTACCGCGGAAAGCTCGTGGGCGTGCCGGGCGTCGAGGTGCGCTACCTCTCGGCTTCCGAGATCGCGGCCCAGCTCGCCAGCGGGGCAGCCCATCTCGGCATCACCGGCGAGGACCTGATCCGCGAGTCGCTGCCCGACGCCCGCGGCCAGGTCGAGCTGCTGACGCCCCTCGGCTTCGGCCAGGCCACCGTGGTGGTCGCCGTGCCCCAGGCCTGGATCGACGTCCGCGCCATGAGCGACCTCGACGAGGTCGCCGCCGAGATGCGGGTCCGCCACGGCAAGCGCCTGCGCATCGCCACGAAGTACATCAACCTCACCCGCCGCTTCTTCGCCGAGCACGGCGTGGCGGATTACCGCATCGTCGAGAGTTTGGGCGCCACCGAGGGGGCGCCGGCGGCGGGTTCGGCCGAGATCATCGTCGACATCACCACCACGGGGGCGACGCTGGCCGCCAACGCCCTGAAGATCCTAGAGGACGGGATCATCCTGCGCTCGGAGGCGAACCTCGTCGCCTCCCTGAACGCTCCCTGGGGCGAGCCCCAGCGCCGGGCCCTGCGCGCCGTCCTCGGCCGCATCCAGGCGGAGGAGCGCGCCCGCACCACCCGCGAGGTCCGCGCCGCCATGCCCGACGACGGCGACATCGATCTCGCCGGCATCGCCGCCCTGCACGACGCGGCCCTGCCCTACGGCGCGCCCGAGGGCCGCGGCGAGATGGTGCTGCACTGCCCCGTCGATGCAGTGTTCGACCTCGCCGACGCCCTGGTGAAGGCCGGGGCGGGCGCCGTGAACGTGCGCAAGATCGACTATGCCTTCACGCCGGACAATCCGCTGATGGACCGGCTGCTGAGCCGGCTCGGCTGAGACTCGCGGTGGGGCCGGCGTTTGACGTGTCGCGCCCGGGGCCTATCTCAGCGCGCAAGCGGAGCGCGAAGCCTCCGCGCCTGAGGAAACCCCACGCATGTTCGCTCGTCTCCCGCAGGCCGCAGGCCGCGTCGCTTGCCTCGCCACCAGTCTCGCCCTGCCGCTCGCCGCGCAGGCCCAGATCCGCAACGCGCCCGCGCCGCGGGCCCTGGAATTCGCCGCCTACATCTTCGCCGCCGCCAATGTCTGCGGCTACCGCATCGGCACGGAGGAGTTCGACGCCCTCCTCGAGAAGCAGAACGTGCGCGCCGCCGACGTCAGCCCCCGCGGACCGTTCGGCGGGCGGGTGCAGACCATGTTCGCCCTGATGTCGAACCAGATGCAGCTCAACCGCGAGACGGCCTGCATCGCGGTCGCGGGGGAGTACGGTCCCGAGGGCAGCATCAGCAAGAACGTTCTCCTGCCCGCCCCGCCCGCCGAAGCGCCCGCCGCCGGCGCCTCCCCGGGCGAGGCCAAGCCCGGCGAGGTCAAGCCGGCACAGTAAGGGCCCGCCGGCCGGCCCTGGGGACCGGTCCGGGACGAGGCCCGAGGCCGGGACACCCGCCCGCATTCGCGTTTTCGAGCCGAATCCCCTATATCGGACCCATCCCAAGTCCGAAGGTTCATCCAGATCATGGCGACGGCGTCGTTCGACACCGCCCGGCGCGACGCGAGCGCCGTTCCCGCAATCGAGAAGCTGCCCGAGTTCGAGCCGCAGGCGGCCCCTCTCGGGCGCGCCTCCCTCGTGGGGCTCACCCGTGAGCAGCTGAAGGCCCGGCTCGGCGCCATCGGCGTCTCCGAGCGCGAGCAGCGCATGCGCTCGGGCCAGATCTGGCACTGGCTCAACGTGCGCGGCGCCAAGGCCTTCGACGAGATGACCAATGTGGGCAAGGGCCTGAAGGGTCAGCTCGCCGAGGCCTACACCCTCGACCGGCCCGAGGTGGTCACCGAGCAGGTGTCCCGCGACGGCACGCGCAAGTGGCTCATGCGCATGGCCCCCACGGGCAAGCACGACCACAACCGCGGCGCCGAGATCGAGTGCGTCTACATCCCGGGGCGCGGGCGCGGCACCCTCTGCGTCTCGAGCCAGGTCGGCTGCACCCTCACCTGCTCGTTCTGCCACACCGGCACGCAGCGCCTCGTGCGCAACCTGACGGCGGCCGAGATTACCGCGCAGCTCGTCGTCGCCCGCGACCACCTCAACGACTGGGCCGGCCAGAATCCGACCGCCCCCGGCGCCGACGAGACCCGGCGCAAGGTCACCAACATCGTCTTCATGGGCATGGGCGAGCCCCTCTACAATCTCGACAACGTCGTCGACGCCGTCGGCGTGATGGCCGACCAGGAGGGCCTTGGCCTCTCCCGCCGGCGCATCACCGTCTCGACCTCCGGCGTGGTGCCGCAGATGCAGCGCCTCGGCGACGAGGCCCACGCCATGCTGGCGATCTCCCTGCACGCGGTGCGCGACGACCTCCGCGACACCCTCGTGCCCCTGAACCGCAAGTACCCGCTCGCCGAGCTGCTGGCCGCCTGCCGGTCCTATCCCGGCCTGAACAACGCCCGCCGCATCACCTTCGAGTACGTGATGCTGAAGGGCGTGAACGACAGCGACGCCGACGCGCGCGAGCTGGTGCGCCTGCTCAAGGGCATCCCGGCCAAGATCAACCTGATCCCGTTCAATCCCTGGCCGGGCAGCGCCTACGAATGCTCGGACTGGGACCGCATCGAACAGTTCTCGGACATCATCTACGAAGCCGGCTACGCCTCACCCGTGCGCACCCCGCGCGGCCGCGACATCCTGGCCGCCTGTGGCCAGCTGAAGAGCGAGACCGAGAAGCTGCGGGCCCGGGCCCGGATGATGCTGGAGGACGGCATCGGCGCCGAGGGCGTCTATGCGGGCGCCGACGACGGCGACGAAGACTGAGGGGTGCGTCTCCTCGGCGACCTGTTCATCGCGAGCCTCGCCCTGGTCCTGGCGATCCCCTGCGGGGCGGCCGTTCTGGCCCTCGGCGCGATGCTCGACCCGGCCACCAGCGAGACCCTGTCCCGCCTCGGCCTCGTCGGGCTGTTCTCCGGGTTGACCGACCTCGCCTCCGGGATCGGTCCCGAGACCCTGCTGTTCGCGCTCGCCGCCATCGCCCGCGCGCTGTTCGTGCTCCTGGTGGTGCCGCCGGTCCTGGTGGCCGTCCTCGGGGCGGTCCTGGGCTGGCGCGCCGCCAGCTGGTACGGCGCCGGGACCGGTCTCCTCACCGCCTCCGTGCCCTGGCTCGCCCGCGGCCTGTCGCGCAGCGGGGCGAGCGCCGAGACCCTGGCGCTGGAGGGGCGCATCACCGCGGTGCTGTTCCTCACCGGCGCGGCGTCGGGCCTCGTCTACTGGTTGATCGCGGGGCGCCATCGCGGCGCGCCCGTCCTCCCGCCCCGCGACAACGGACGCGCCTGACATGCGGCTGACCTCCTCGCGCATCGCCCTCGCCCTGGTTCTCGCCGGCACGGTCCTGTCCGCCACGGGGCCGGGTCTCGCGCAAGGGGGGCCCGGCCCCGCCTCGGCCCTGCCGGAGCCGCCGCCGCCGATCCAGTCCGACGACGCCCGCCTGCTGCCGGTGCTCGGCGCCCACGGCATGGTCGCCTCGCAGGAGGCGCGGGCCACCCGCGTCGGCGTCGCGATCCTGCGCGCCGGCGGCAACGCCATCGACGCCGCCGTGGCGGTCGGCTTCGCCCTGGCCGTGACCCTGCCGCGGGCCGGCAACCTCGGCGGCGGCGGCTTCATGATGATCCACCGGGCGGAGGGCGACGAGACAATCGCCCTCGATTACCGCGAGACCGCCCCGGCCGCCGCCCGCTCCGACATGTTCCTCGACCCCCGGGGCGAGCCCGACCGCGCCGCCTCCACCCGCACCGGCAAGGCGGTGGGCGTGCCCGGCACCGTGCGGGGTCTGGCCGAGGCGCACCGCCTCTACGGCTCGGGCCGCTTCACCCTGGCCGACCTGATCGCCCCGGCCGAGAAACTCGCCCGCGAGGGCATCCCGGTGGAGTCGGGCCTCGCGGACTCGCTGCCCCGCGCCGCCGGCCTGCTCGGCCGCTGGCCGTCTTCGCGAAAAATCTTCTTTGCCGGCGATAGACCCCTGGAGCGCGGTGAACGGCTGGTCCAGACCGATCTCGCCGACACCCTCGCGGCCATCGCGACATCCGGCCCCGACGCCTTCCACACGGGCCCCATCGCGGAGCGCATCGCCGCCGCCGTGCGGGCCGCGGGCGGGGTGATGACGGCCGAGGATCTTGCCGCCTATCGCCCGGTGCTCCGCGAGCCCGTGCGCGGCACCTACCGGGGCTACGCCATCGCGTCGATGCCGCCGCCGAGCTCCGGCGGCATCCACCTCGTCGAGATCCTGAACGTGCTGGAGGGCTTCGACCTCGCCCGCATGGGGGCGGGCAGCGCCGATGCCCTCCACACCCTGGCCGAGGCGATGAAGCCGGCCTATGCCGACCGGGCGACCTGGCTCGGCGACCCCGCCCGCACCCAGGTGCCGATGGAGGGCCTGATCGCCAAGCCCTACGCGGCGCGCCTGCGGGCCGGGATCGATCCCGCCCGCGCCCGGCCCGCCGCCGAGGTGAAGGCGGGCGATCCCCTCCCCTTCGAATCCGATCAGACCACCCATTTCTCCGTGGTGGACAGGGCCGGCAACGCGGTCTCGAACACCACCACCCTGAACTTCTCCTACGGGCTCGGCCTCGTGGCGGAGGGCACCGGCGTGCTCCTGAACAACGAGATGGACGATTTCTCCGCCAAGCCCGGCGCCCGCAACGCCTACGGCCTCGTCGGCAGCGTCGCCAACGCGGTCTCGCCCGGGGCCCGGCCCCTCTCCTCGATGACCCCCGCCTTCGTCTTCCGCGACGGCCGGCTCGTCCTGGTGACGGGCAGCCCCGGCGGCAGCCGCATCATCTCGACGGTGCTGCAGGTCATCGTCAACGTGCTCGACTTCCGCATGAACCTGGCCGAGGCCGTGGCCGCGCCGCGCATTCACCACCAGTGGCAGCCGGACGTGCTGATGGCCGAGGAAGGCCTCTCCCCCGACACCCTGGCCCTGCTCAGGGCCCGCGGTCACACGGTCCGGGTCGGGGCGACTTCCGGCTCGGCCAATTCGGTGCAGGCCGCCGACGGGCTGCTGGCGGGCGCCGCCGATCCGCGCCAGCGCGGCACCCTGGCGGAGGGGGACTGAGGGGGCGGATAATCCCGCGCTCGGATGGTCTGGGACGAGATCGCACGCTACACGGGAGCCGGGCCGCGCCCTGTCCCGGGCTGTCTCCTCCAGGTTCCCGATGCTCCTCGTCCGCTCCCTCGCGTTCAACCTCGCCTTCTACGTCGCCACGACCCTCATCGCGATCGGTGGGCTGCCGACCCTCGTCTCCCGGCGCGGGGTCATCCGGCTGGCCCAGCTGTGGGGCCGCGTCACCCTGTGGCTCCTGCGGGTGGTGGGCGGCATCACGGTGGAGTTCCGGGGCGTCGAGAACATCCCGTCCGGCCCCCTCCTGGTGGCGGCCAAGCACCAGTCGGCCCTGGAGACCCTGGCCCTCGTCACTGCCTTCCCGGACTTCGCCTACATCCTCAAGCGCGAGCTGCTCTGGATCCCGCTGATCGGGTGGTTCCTCTCGCGCTCCGGCATGGTCGCCATCGACCGCAGCAAGGGGGCCCGGGCGATGACCGCCATGAACGAGGCCGCCGCCCGGGCCATCCGGGACGGGCGTCAGCTCATCATCTTCCCCGAAGGCACCCGCCGCCCGCCCGGCGCGCCCCCCGCCTACAAGCTCGGCATCACCCACCTGTACGCTGCCCTCGGCGTGCCCTGCCTGCCCGTCGCCCTGAACACGGGCCTGCACTGGCCCCGCCGCCGCCTGGTCCGCCGGCCCGGCACTGCGGTGATCGAGTTCCTCGCCCCGATCGCGCCGGGCCTGGACCGGGCCCCCTTCCTCGAGGTGGTCCAGGGCCGGATCGAGTCCGCGTCGGACGCGCTGCTGGCCGCCGGCCGGAACGAGCTCGCGGCCGCCGGGCACGCGATTCCGAATGCCGTCCCGGCCTCTCCGGCCAAGGCCCGGCGGAACGGATCGCCCATCGCCTGAGGGGGTCGCCGGGGCCGGGTTGCCCCTGTGTACGACTTGTGGATAACTTCCGTCATCCCCATCTCATTGGAGGCCGGGGCGTCGTCCTTGACGCCAACGAACCGTTAAGATTAATGTGGAACAAATGGCGAACAAGAGAGCCCTGTCCTGGTCGGCCGCCCTGCGCGACCTGAAGGACGATCGAGCACGGAGACAGGAAGTGCGCGAGGAACGCCTGAGGACGACGGCCGGCCTGCGCGGGACCCCCGCCCTGGTGCTCAGCGCCTGGCGCGGCCGGTCCGGCCGCCGCTACGTGGTCGGCATCCATGAGCTGGCCGAGCCCGAGCTCGACGACATGGGCGAGGCCGTGGTGATGGCGGTGCGCCGCGACGCCTCGGGCGTCGGCGAACTCGTCTCGGTGGCCTCCGCCGGGCAGAGCCCGCGGGAACGCCTGCACCGGAACTGGATCGCCCGGGCCCGGCACAAGGGCGCGACCGAGATGCATGTCCACCGGCTGGCCGAGGACGAGGCCGAGCGCGAGGCCATCGTGGCCGATCTCGGGAGTGAGCAGAAGGCCGACGCCGCGAACTGATCGGGCGGAGCGGTCGCTCCGCTGACGTCACGGCTTCGCGTTTTGCAGCGCCCGTGGGGCCCTGCCATGCTTTCGCCGCCGAGACCCTGCCAAGCCTTGCATCCGGGCTGCCCCGACGATGGCCGCAGGCCCGTGACGCGAGCGCAGGATACCGACACGCGATGGCGCAGAGCCCGACCCCGACCCGTCCCCTCTCGCGCAAGGGGCTGTTCCTCCCCTACATTCTCCTCGCCACCCTCGTGATCGCCTGGTCGCTCGGGTGGTTCTACATCCGCCACCGGGCCGCCTCCGAGATGGATGGCTGGATCGCGCAGGAAGCGGCCGCGGGCCGGACCTGGACCTGCGCCGACCGCAGCATCACCGGCTATCCCTTCCGCATCGAGCTGCGCTGCGCCTCCCTGGCCTTCAGCCGCTCCGACAGCCGCTTCACCCTCGGGCCGGTCACGGCGGTGACCCAGGTCTACCAGCCGCGCCAGGGCATCCTCGAGGTCGGCGGGCCGTTCCACGTCGAGCAGGGCGACCTCACGGCGGACGCGACCTGGACCTCCCTGGAGGGCAGCTTCCATGGCGCCTCCGACGGCTTCGTGCGTGCCTCCGTGGTGGCCAACGGCGCCAAGGGCGTGGTGCGCGGCGCCGGTCCCGAGCCGATCGCGTTCGACACCCAGCATTTCGAGCTCCACGCCCGTCCGACCCCGGGCCGCTTCGAATCGGAGGGGTCCATCGACACCAGCCTGCGGGCGAACCGGATTCGCCTGCCGCTGGTCGACGCGGCGCTGGGCAATGCCGACCCGGCCGACCTCGCCCTCGACGCCACCGTGAGCCGTGCCACGGCCCTCGGCACCGGCACCGTGGCCAAGGAGCTGGAGGACTGGCGCCAGGCCGGCGGCGGCCTCGACATCGCGCTGCTGTCCCTGGCCAAGGGCGAGCGCCGGCTCCAGGCCAAGGGCCGCCTCGACCTCGACGCCGCGCACCGGCTCCAGGGCCAGCTCGACCTGCGCGCGGCCGGCGTCGAGGCCCTGGTCGGCCAGGTCATGGGCCAGCGCTTCGGTGCCGAGAAGGGCGCGCTGATCGGCAGCCTCGTCGGCCAGCTCCTCGGGCGTCGCAGCCAGGCCAGTGCCGAGGCCGGCGTCGCGGCCCCGGCCGACGATGCCCTCAAGCCCCTGCCGCCCCTGCGCCTCGCCGAGGGCCGCCTGATGCTCGGCCCGTTCCCGATCCCCAACGTGCAGCTGCCGCCGCTCTACTGAGCGACCGCCCGCGCGGGGGACGCGCCTCAGGCCGCGGGGTCGCTCGGGCGCCCGCGGCCGAAATCGGCCTCGGCCGTCTCCTGGCCCATGGCGACGATGCCCCGGCGGATGGCGCGGGTGCGGGTGAAGAGGTCGTGCAGGGCCTCGCCGTCGCCCCAGCGGATCGCCCGGGCCAGGGCCGCGAGGTCCTCGTTGAAGCGCCCCAGCATCTCCAGCACCGCGTCCTTGTTGGTCAGGAACACGTCCCGCCACATGGTCGGGTCGGAGGCGGCGATGCGGGTGAAGTCGCGAAAGCCGCCGGCCGAGAACTTGATCACCTCGGACTGGGTCACGGCCTCGAGGTCGGCGGCGGTGCCGACGATGTTGTAGGCGATGAGGTGCGGTACGTGGCTGGTGATGGCCAGGACGAGGTCGTGATGCTCCGGCGTCATCGTCTCGACGATGGCGCGCAGGCCTTCCCAGAAGGCCTGGACTCGCGCGGTCGCAGCCGGGTCGGTGTCCTCGGCCGGAGTGAGGATGCACCAGCGTCCGGAGAACAGGGTCGAGAATCCGGCATCCGGCCCCGAATACTCGGTGCCGGCCACGGGGTGCGCCGGCACGAAATGCACGCCGGCGGGCAGGTGCGGCGTGACGGCCGCCACCACCGAGGCCTTGACCGAGCCGACATCCGACACGATGGCTCCCGGCTTCAGGGCCGGACCCAGGATCTCGGCCACCGCGCCGACGGCGCCCACCGGTACGCACAGGATGACGAGATCGGCCCCCGCCACGCCCGCGGCGAGGTCGTCCGTGGCCGTGTCCGCGAGGCCGAGCGCCCGCACCCGCTCCAGCACCGCGGCGTCGCGGTCGAGGGCGACGATGCGCCGGGCGAGGCCGAACTGCCGGGCGCCCCGGGCGATCGAGGAGCCGATCAGCCCGAGGCCGACGATGGCCAGGGTCTCCAGGGGGGGCGCGTCGATCTCAGCCACGGGTCTCGCCCCGCACGAAGGCGGTCAGGGCGTCGAGGAAGGCGGTGTTCGCCTCCTCGCCGCCGACGGTGACGCGCAGGGCGTGGGGCAACCCATAGGACGAGACCCGCCGGGTGATGACGCCCCGGGCGGAGAGGAACGCGTCGGCCTCGGCGGCCGTCCGGCCCGGCGCGTCGGGGAAGTGGACGAGGATGAAGTTCGCGACGCTCGGCGTCACGGTCAGCCCGAGTTCCTGCACCGCCCCCGTCATCGTGGCGAGCCAGGTGTCGTTGTGGGCGACGGCGGCGGCCACGTGCACGTCGTCCGCGATGGCGGCCGCCCCGGCGGCGATGCCGGCCCCCGACAGGTTGAAGGGTCCCCGGATGCGGTTGACGGCGTCGACCACTTCCGACGGGCCGACCATCCAGCCGATGCGGAGCGCCGCCAGCCCGTGGATCTTCGAGAAGGTCCGGGTCATCACGACGTTGTTGGCCTCGAGCGCGAGGTCGAGGCCGGCGCTGTAGTCGTTCGCCCGCACGTATTCCGCGTAGGCGCCGTCGAGGACGAGGAGGACGTGGGGCGGCAGGCCCGCATGCAGGCGCCGGATCTCGTCGAAGGGCAGGTAGGTGCCCGTCGGGTTGTTGGGGTTGGCGAGGTAGACGATCCGGGTGCGCGGCGTGACGGCGGCCAGCAGCGCGTCGACGTCGGCGCGCAGGTCGCGCTCGGGCACCACCACGGGGGTGCCGCCGGCGGCCAGGATGGCGATCCGGTAGACCAGGAAGCCGTGCTCGGTGAAGATCCCCTCGTCGCCGGCCCCGAGATACGCATAGGCCAGGAAGGACAGGAGCTCGTCGGAGCCCGCGCCGCAGACGATCCGCGCCGGGTCGAGGCCGTAACGGGCGGCGATCGCCTCGCGCAGCGCCCGGGACGTGCCCTCCGGGTAGAGTTCGAGCTTGGCGGCTTCCGCCCGCATCGCCGCCACCGCCTTCGGGCTCGGGCCCAGCGGGGTCTCGTTCGAGGAGAGCTTGTGCACCTTGGCATGGCCGGGCGCCCCGCTCTTGCCGGGCACGTAGGCCTCGATGGCGAGGACGCCGGGGCGGGGCACCGGGCGTGAGGGAGCGACGGGGGCGGAGGCGGAGGACGGGGACGAGGACATGGACGAGGACCTGGCGGCCGCCGGTGGATCGGCGAAGCGCCCGTCTAACAAAGCTGGCCCGGCTTTGCGAGCGGGCCCCGTGCCTCCGGCCCGCGTCCCTCGGACCCGCATGCCTCAGATCCGCGTCCCTCAGACGCGCATGCCTCAGATCCGCGTCCCTCAGACGCGC
>NZ_LMMK01000045.1:310864-328547 GCF_001422795.1 Methylobacterium sp. Leaf88
CCCGGAAGCGGGCGGCGTGGCTGCCGATCTCGTCGAGGGTCTCGGGGGCGGCGCCGGCCCGGGTCAGGGCCTCGTGCAGCTGCCGGGCGCTGACCCCGCCGGGGACGGCGAGGAGCAGGCCGTGCCCGTCCGGCCCGGCTGCGCGGGCGACGACCTCTCCGTAGAGGTCCTGCAGGGCCCGCGCGGCCTCCGGCTCCCAGGCGGCGACGCGGGTGGCATGGAGGACCCAGTCGCGCTGGGCCGCCGCCGGATCGTCCAGCGGGTTCGAGACCACGAAGACCGGGGTGCCGGCCGGGTGGGTGGGCCGCTCGATGAAGGGCAGGCGCGCGATGACCTTGGGCCGGCCGGCGCCCACGAGCCCTTCCCACCAGGGTGCGGCGTCGGTGGTGGCGCCCGAGCCGTCGGGGTCAAGGCGGAAGATGCCGAGGTCGCCGCGGGAGGCGGCCACCGCCTCGATCACCGCGAGGCAGGTGGGGTGGGGCCGGTAGGGCACCGTGAAGCCGAAATGGAAGCGGGCGGAATCGCGCATCGGCGCATCCCCGCCCGAGATGTCCGCATGGACCGAGAACGGCGCCTGCACGTAGGTGAAGGTGGCGATGATGACCCGCCAGATCCCCTCCACGGTGTCGAGGGGCAGGAGCCCGCGATGGCGCTCGGCGACGCGCCGCATCATCGAGGCCTCGCGTCCGGGCCGGAAGGCCGAGCCGCTGGCCGAGGTGCGCTTGACCGCGATCAGCCGGTCGATGATCGACCCGCGCTGGATCAGCAGGGCGTGCATCTCGGCGTCGATCCGATCGATCTCGGCGCGCAGGTCGCCGAGGTTGTCGAGGGGCGGCGCGGGTCTCGTCGTGAAGCGCATCGGGGGCTCGCGAGGGTGCGGTGGGGACGATCGGGGGAGCCGGCGCCGGGGTCTCGCCTCCCGGGCGCCACCGCCCCGGTCTACGATCGCGCGCGCCGAAGGGCCAGAGCCGTTTGCCCGGAACCGGCGCGACCGGGCGGTTGTGAAACCGTGGGCGGGCCCCAAGCGCGGTGCGTGGCCCTTTCGTTGACGCGTGAGGGAGCGCACACTACCTCAACGCCTCACGACGCATGGTCTTCTCTCCGGATGGCACGCCGAGCCGTCCCTCCAGGACCGACGCGCCGTCTCCTCCAACCCGTTTCATGACCATGTCGCTGGATACCGCCCTCAAGCCAGGCACGCCCGAAGACGAATCGGTGCGCGCCGACGCGCCGGGCGCCGAGCTGTCCCAGGCCCGCGAGCCCAAGGGCCTCGTGGCGCAGTTCGGCCTGGACGAGCCCCTGGCGATGGATGCCGGCGTGCAGCTCGCACCGTTCCAGATCGCCTACCAGACGGCGGGCACCCTCAACGCGGACCGCTCCAACGCCGTCCTGATCTGCCACGCACTCACGGGCGACCAGCACTTCGCCCACACCCATCCGGTGACGGGCAAGCGCGGCTGGTGGGAGACCCTGGTGGGGCCGGGCAAGCCCGTGGACACCGACCGCTACTTCGTCGTCTGCTCCAACGTCATCGGCTCGTGCATGGGCTCCACCGGCCCGGCCTCGATCGACCCGGCCACGGGCCGGGCCTACGGCCTCGACTTTCCCCTCGTGACCATCCGCGACATGGTCCGGGCCCAGGCCATGCTGCTCGACCGACTCGGCATCCGCGACCTGTTCCTCTGCATCGGCGGTTCCATGGGCGGCATGCAGGTGCTGCAATGGGCCGCGAGCTACCCCGAGCGGGTGTTCGCCGCGATGCCGATCGCCACCGGGCCCCGCCACTCCGCGCAGAACATCGCCTTCCACGAGGTCGGCCGGCAGGCGATCATGGCCGATCCCGCCTGGGCCGAGGGGCGCTACCTCGAGGCGGGCACCCGGCCGGCCAAGGGCCTCGGCGTCGCCCGCATGGGCGCGCACATCACCTACCTGTCGGAGCCGGCCCTGCACCGCAAGTTCGGCCGCCGCTTCCAGGGTGGCTCGGCACCCACCTTCTCGTTCAACGCCGACTTCCAGATCGAGAGCTACCTGCGCCACCAGGGCCTCAGCTTCGTCGAGCGCTTCGACGCCAATGCCTATCTCTACCTCACCCGGGCGATGGACTATTTCGACCTCGCCGCCGACCAGGGTGGAGTGCTGGCCAAGGCCTTCCGGGGCACGAAGACCCGGTTCTGTGTGATCTCCTTCACCTCCGACTGGCTGTTCCCGACCTCCGAATCCCGCGCCATCGTCCACGCCCTGAACGCGGCCTCGGCCCCGGTCGCCTTCGTGGAGGTCGAGAGCGACAAGGGCCACGACGCCTTCCTCCTCGACGAGCCGGCGATGTTCGCCGCCGCACGCGGCTACATCGACGCCGCCGCCCGGGCCCGCGGCCTGTGACGGGATCGGAGAGGTTCGCGCACCGGCCCTGGGAGGCGGCGGAGACGCTGCCGCGCGAGGAGGCCGGCAGCACCCGCGTCGACCACCTCGTGGTGCTCGACCTCGTGCCGACGAACGCCCGGGTCCTCGACATCGGCTGCGGCGATGGCGCCCTGCTCGCCCTGCTGCGCGACCGGCGCGGCGTGGACGGGCGCGGCATCGAGCTGTCGCGGGAGGGCGTGAACGCCTGCCTCGCCCGGGGCCTGCCGGTGATCCAGGGGGACGCCGACACCGATCTGGCGAACTATCCCGACGACGCCTTCGACGTGGTCGTCCTGTCCCAGACCATCCAGGCGACGCGCAACCCGCGCATCGTGCTGGAGCATCTCCTGCGCATCGGCCGGCAGGTGATCATCTCCTTCCCGAATTTCGGCCATTGGCGGGTGCGCTCGGAACTCGCCCTGCGGGGTCGCATGCCGGTCACGGCTCTGATGCCCGAGGAATGGTACGAGACCCAGAACATCCATCACTGCACGATCCGCGACTTCGTCGGCCTGTGCCGGACCGTGAACGCCGAGATCGAGAAGGCCACCGCCCTCGATGCCAGGGGCCGGCCGATGCGATTCGCGATGCCCTGGTGGGTCTGGAACCTGATGGGCGCGCAGGGCGTGTTCCTGCTGCGGCGGGGCGGCGGCCCGGGCGGCGACACCCAACCCGCGGTCTGAGCCGCTGTTGCACGTGAAAACCCTTAACCCTGTCGCGCGCGCCGGATGAGCAGCGTCGCGACCTCGTAGGTGACCTGCGCGCCCCCCGCCTCGAAGCCCCGCAGCACCCGCCGCATCGTGCCCGGCGCGAGGGTCCGCGCGGCGCCGGGCGTCCCGGCGCCGATGGCGCGCAGGGAACCCAGGAAGGCCCGGCCGTCGGCATGGGCCTCGACCACGGGCTCGGCGGAGACCGCGAGGGTGCAGCCCGGACAGGCCAGCGCGGCGAGGTCCGACAAGGCCGGATAGACGGGCGTCGCCGCCTCCAGGCCCAGGGCCGCATGCGCCGCCCGCCACTCGGCGAAGGTGCCCGCGCCCAGCGTCGCCACCGCCAGCAGGCCGCCGGGGGCCAGCAGCGCGGCGAGGCGCGCCAGGGTTCCGGGAAGGTCCTCGAACCATTGCGCCGCGAGGCTCGAGGCGATGAGGTCGAAGCCGGGCGCGAAAGCCGGCCGCTCGGCATCCATGACGACGAAGCGCAGGTCCGCGGTTCCGGCGAGGCGGGCGCGGCAGCGCTGCACCATGGCGGGGGCGAGGTCCGAGGCCACGAGAACGCCCCCTGGCAGGTGCCGGCGCAGATGCGCGGTCAGCAGGCCGGTGCCGCAGCCGATCTCGAGGATGCGCGGCGCCCGTGCCAGGGGCTCGGCCCCGATGCGCCGGGCCAGGCGCTCCGCCACCACGGCCTGGATCGCCGCCGCGCCGTCATAGCCCTCGGCCCCGTCGAAGGCCCGGGCCACGGCCTGTTTCCAGGAATGCATTGGGGCGATCGTCTGTAATACGGGCAGGGGCGAGGGGCAGTCGTCGTTCTATCTCGTCGGCTTGCCGCGTCGGGGCGCTACACCGCCAGGGCTTGCTCGATCATCCGTGCCACGGCGAGTGCCCGGCCATCGTCGCCGAAGCGGGCGACGACCTGAACGCCCAGGGGCAGGCCGTCCCCGGGGACCGGGACGGTGACGCAGGGCACGCCCATCAGGGTCCAGAGGCGGTTGAAGCGCGCGTCGCCCGTGGTGCCGAGGCCGGCCGGCGCCCGGCCCGGGGCCGACAGGGTCAGGATCGCGTCGAAATCTCCGAACAGGTCCTTCAACGCGCGCCGGGCCCGGTGCGCGGCGCGGCGCGCCGCGTCGTACTGAGCGGCGACGAGATCCTGGGCCGCATCGAGCTGCGTGCCGAGTTCCGGGCTGAGCTGCGCCCGGTGGTGGGCGTATTCCCAGGCCAGCGCCTGGCGTGCCTCGTAGTCCTGGATGACGGGGTGCTGCGCCCAGGCCTCCGGTAGCGGGGCCGGCAGGACGAGGTCGACGACCCGGGCGCCGGCGGCCTCGGCCGCGCGGGCGGCCCGGTGCAGGGCGGCGAGGGCGTCCGGGTCGGGCGCGTCGGCGAAGCCCTGGAGGCAGAGGCCGAGGCGCGGGGCCTGGGGGGCCGCGTCCAGGTCGAGGTCGAGGGCGGGCCGGTCGGCGATCAGGCTCAGGCCCTGGGCGACGTCGCGGATGCCGGCGCCGAACAGGCCGACGGTGTCCAGCGCCCAGGAGAAGGTCTTCACGCCCACCGTCGGCAGGAGCCGGAAGGACGGCTTGATCGCCGCCACTCCGCAGAAGGCCGCCGGCCGGATCACGGAGCCGCCGGTCTGGGTACCGAGCGCGAGGGGCACCATCCCGGCGGCGACGGCCGCGGCCGACCCCGCCGAGGAGCCGCCGGGCGTGTAGCCGGGGTCGCGCGGGTTCACCGTGGCGGTGGGATCGTGGCTGGCGAAGGGGGAGGTGCTGGTCTTGACCAGGGGCACGGCGCCGAGCGCCCGCAGACGCGCCACGATGGCGGCATCCGCCCTGGGCTGCCAGCCGGCATAGATCGGCGACCCCATCTGCGTCGGCAGGTCGGCGGTGTCGATGATGTCCTTGACCCCGACCGCGATGCCCGCCAGCGGCCCGGAGCCGGCGATCGCCGGGGCGGGATTTCGGCTGACGATCGCCCCGATGCCGGGGTCGCGCGCCGCGATGGCGGCCTCGGCGAGATGGATGGCGCCGGCGGGTTCGAGGGTGCCGGCAGCGATGCGGGTGCGGAGATCGACGAGGGAGAGCATGGGGGCTTGGTCCGGCCTCGGCCGCCGTCTGTCAACACCCGTCCACAGGGACGCCGCCCGCACTGCATCGTTGACACAACGTTTACGGAACCCGGCGCATCGTCCGCGTCATGTGGCGTAGCGTATTTGCGTTCTCGGCCCTGACGCTGTTCGGCGCGGGCCTCACCGGCTGTGCACTCAACAAGTTTGAGCAGCGCGAGCCGTGGCGTGACCAGACCGAGCAGGCCTGCAATGCCAAACGCCTGGTGGAGACGACGGAGTTCGTCACCCCCGTCAAGGAGATCAGCGGGCCGGGCGTCTGCGGCATGCTGCAGCCCTATCGCGTCACCCGCCTGGGCAAGGGGACCGTCGCCCTGAAGCAGCGGGTGACCCTGGCCTGCCCGGCGCTGACCGAGGCCGAGGCCTGGCTCGCCGACACGATCCAGCCGGCCGCGAACCTGTATTTCGGCCAGCCCGTGGCCGAGATCAACGCCGGCACCTATGCCTGCCGCGGCCGCAACAACCAGGCCGGCGCCAAGCTCTCCGAGCATTCCTTCGGCAATGCCGTCGACATCATGTCGTTCAAGCTCGCCGACGGCTACGTCATCACCGTGAAGGGCGGCTGGCGCGGTACCGAGGCCGAGCAGAGCTTCCTGCGCGAGGTCTTCCTCGGTGCCTGCGCCCGGTTCTCCACCGTGCTGGCGCCGGGCTCGAACGTCTTCCACTACGACCACATCCACGTCGACCTCGCCCGGCACGACCCGCGCGGCCTGCGTCGCATCTGCCAGCCGCTGATCAAGTTCACGCCGCAGCTCGGTGCCGACGGCGTGCCGCGCGCCACGGCCCGGCCCCGTCCGCCCGAGCGCCTGCCCGCCCCGCCCCAGGCCCCGATCGACGTGGAGGAGGACGATCCCTACGGCGTCGCCCCGATGTCGGCGCGCCAACCCGCGAAGGTTCCGGCCGCGCAGCTCGCCCACGGCCCGGCCGCCGTTCGTCCGACCACTCCGCCGGTGGCCTACGCCGCCGCGCCGCGGGGTCCGGTGCCGCGCGCCCCGGCGCCCCGGGTCGCGGCCGCCCTCCCCCCGGAGGATTTCGCCGCCGAGCCGCTCTCGCTCGCGGCCCCCGGCCTCGCCGAACCGATCTACTGACGGGCGCGCTGGTCCCGCATCCGGGGTGTGCCCGGCGCACCCCAGGGTCCGCGGAAAGCGACGGCGCGGCCGGCCGCCTGCTTGACAGGGCGGGCCGAGCCGCCATCGTTCGGGTCAGCTCCACGGACTCCAGCGGAACAAAGACGCCGGCATGCGCCCGAATCCCCTCTCCACCGCCCTCGCCCTCGGCCTCGTCCTGGCGGGCGCCCTCCAGCCGGCGCTCGCCCGCTCCGGCCGCGAGGAGATCACCCCCGCCGAGGAGCGCGAATTCAACTACGACGCTGACATCCCCGGCTGCCAGGCCCCCGAGGTGCTGGAGCGGCTCTCGACGCACTTCGCCGAGAAGGAGGCGAAGTTCTGGAACTCGTCCCTGACCATCCTGCGCTACGAGCACATCGAGCGCACGGCCTGGCGCCCTTGGGGCCTCGACTACGTCCCGCGCCGCTTCTGCAGCGCCGTGGCCACCACCTCGGACGGCGTCCGCCGCAAGGTCGACTACTCGGTGCGCGACGGGCTCGGGATCATCGGCGCCGACTGGGGCATCGAGTTCTGCGTCCACGGCCTGGATCGCAACCTCGCCTACGCCTATTCCTCGGCCTGCCGCGAAGCCCGTCCGTGAGCCCTGCCGCCGGGCACCGGTCGCGCGCACGCGGCACCCTGGCGGGCCTGACCCTGGCGCTGATGGCGTCGGGCGGACCGGCGTCGCCGGCGATGGCGCAGGGTTTCGAGCGCGGCGGCACGCCGGGCACGTTCGACTTCTACGTCCTGGCCTTGTCCTGGTCGCCGACCTACTGCGAGGGGCCCGGCGCCCGGCGCGAGGCGCAGGGCCAGTGCCGGCCGGGACGCGGCCTCGGCTTCGTCGTCCACGGGCTCTGGCCGCAATACACCCGCGGCTACCCGTCCAACTGTTCCTCCGTCGAGCGGTCGCCCACCCGCCAGGCGATCGCGGTGGCGGGCGAGGTCTACCCGAGCGAGGGCCTCGCTCGGCACGAGTGGCGCACCCACGGCACCTGCTCGGGGCTCGACCCGGTCTCCTACTTCCAGGCGGCCCGCGACGCCCGGGCGGCGGTGACCCTTCCGGACGCCTTCAAGGCCCCCGAGCGCGACACCCGGATGGCGCCGATCGACATCGCCCGGCAGTTCGTGGCGGCCAACCGGGGCCTGCGTCCCGACATGATGTCGGTCACCTGCCGGGGCGGCCAGCTCCAGGAGGTGCGGATCTGCTTTGCCAAGGACCTGCGCGGCTTCACCCCCTGCCCCGAGGTGGCGCGCCAGAATTGCCGTGCCGACGCGGTCGCCATCGACGCCGCGCGGTAGATGATGCCGCGATTCCACCCCGGGCCGGAGCGCCGGGGGGCGGGGTGAGACAGGCCCGGACGCCATGAATTACCGCCACGCCTTCCACGCCGGCAATTTCGCCGATGTCCTGAAGCACCTCGTGCTGAGCCGGGTGCTGGCGCATCTCTGCCTGAAGCCCACGGGCTTCCGGGCGATCGACACCCATGCGGGCCTCGGCTTCTACGACCTCACCGCCGACGAGGCCGGTCGCACCGGCGAGTGGCGGGACGGCTGGGGCCGCCTCGACTCCCCCTTTCCCGAGGCCGTGGAAGCCCTGCTCGGGCCCTACCGCGCGGCGGTGGCGGCGGTGCAGGAGCGGCACGGGGCCGACACCTATCCCGGCTCGCCCGCCCTGATCCGCGAATTCCTGCGGCCCACCGACCAGGGCGTGTTCGTGGAGCTGCACCCGGCGGATGCCGAGATCCTGCGGGCGCGCTTCAACCAGGATTCCCTGTCGAAGGTGATGCATCGCGACGGCTGGACCGCGCTCAACGCGCTGATCCCGCCGCCGGAGCGCCGCGGCGTGGTCCTGATCGACCCGCCCTACGAGGAGCTCGGCGAGATCGACCGCCTCGGAACGGCCTTGGCCAGGGCGGTGGCCAAGTGGCCCACCGGGATCTATCTCGGCTGGTACCCGATCAAGGACGTGGCCAAGGTCGACCACATGGTGGCGCAGCTCGACCGGGTTCTCGCCCGCCCGGCCCTGCGCCTCGACCTCATGGTGTCCGAACCCGATCCGACCCGGCTCAACGGCAACGGCCTCATTGTCGTCAACCCGCCGTGGCGGCTCGCCGAGGAAGCGACGCTGTTCCTGCCGGCGCTCGCCGAACGCCTGGCCCGCACCGATTACGGCGCCTTCCGCTGCGAGGCCTTCGGCGCCGAGCCCTAGAGGTCGTCAGGGATCGGCGGAAACTGGCTATCCCGAACACGACGAACGACGAGACCGGAATCGAGGGGCTGTCTGGTTCAGGAGGAACCTGACAGACCCTGGGCGCTCAGGCTCTCGGCATTCAGGCGACCAGGCGCCCTTCCAGGGGGAACACCTTGGCGGGGTTCATCAGCCAGTGCGGGTCGAAGACGTTCCGCACCCGCATCTGCTGCTCTAGGTCTTCCTGGGCGTACTGGAAGCGCATGAGCTCGCGCTTCTCGATGCCGACGCCGTGCTCGCCCGTGAGGCAGCCGCCGACCTCGACGCAGAGCTTGAGGATCTCGTCGCCGGCCGCCTCCGCCTTCTCCATCTCGCCCGGCTTGTTGATGTCGAACAGGATCAGCGGGTGCAGGTTGCCGTCGCCGGCATGGAACACGTTGGCGACGCGCAGGCCCTTCTCGGCGCAGATCGCCCCGATGCGCTCCAGCACCCCGGGGAGCTGCCCGGTGGGGATGGTGCCGTCCATGCAGATGTAGTCCGAGATCCGGCCGGTGGCGCCGAAGGCGGACTTGCGGCCCTTCCAGATGGCGGCGCTCTCGGCCTCGGATTTCGAGACCCGGATGCTCGTTGGGTTGAAGTCGCTGGCGATGGCCTCGATGCGGGCGAGCATCGCCGTGCACTCGGCGTCGGACCCCTCGACCTCGATGATCAGCATGGCCTCGGCGTCGCGCGGATAGCCCGCCTGGGCGAAGTCCTCGGTGATCAGGATCGCCTCGCGGTCCATGTACTCGATCGCCACCGGGATGATGCCCGCGCCGATGATCGCGGCCGTGCAGGCGCCCGCATCCTCCACCGAGCCGAAGCCGACCAGGGCCGGGCGCGCGCCCTCCGCCGCCCGCAGGATGCGTACGGTCGCCTCGGTGACGATGCCGAGCTGCCCCTCCGAGCCGCAGACGAGACCGAGGAGGTCGTAGCCGGGCGCGTCGAGATGCGTGCCGCCGATCGTCACCACGGTGCCGTCGTTCATCACGAGGGTCACGCCGAGCAGGTTGTTGGTGGTCACCCCGTACTTGAGGCAGTGCGCCCCGCCCGAATTCATCGCGATGTTGCCCGCGATGGTGCAGGCGAGCTGGCTCGAGGGGTCGGGGGCGTAGAAGAAGCCCTCGTGGCTGACCGCGCCCGAGATGGCCAGGTTGGTGATGCCGGCCTCGACCCGCGCGGTGCGGTTCTCGAAATCGATGTCGAGGATGCGGTTCATCTTCGAGATGCCGAGGATCACCGCATCCTCCTGGGCGATGGCGCCGCCGGCCAGGGAGGTGCCGGCGCCCCGCGGCACCACCCGGACGCCGTTGGCGTGGCAGAACGCCATCACGGCCGAGACCTCGGCGGTGGTGGAGGGCAGCACCACGGCCAGGGGCATCTTGCGGTAGGCGGTGAGCCCGTCGGTCTCGAAGGCGCGGCGCTCGTCCTCCGTCGTGACCAGGGCCTCCGGAGCGACCAGGGGGGCGAGGCCCGCGATGATCGCCTCGCGGCGGGCGACGATGGCGGCATCGGGCACGGGAAAGGCGATCGACATGGGCATGTCCTCCGGGGGCGGGCCATCTTCATCATCCGCTCAGCCGCGATCGCCTATGAGCAAGCGGCGGTGAGAGACGGAGGGACGGACGGCGCTTTGCGGTGGACCTTAGGACAAACGCCGGCGCGGCGCATCCGGTTCGTGGCCTCGACCACGGCGGCGGAACCGAACGCCGCCGGGGAAGCTTCCTTTGGCCGCAGCTCATCGCGGCGGACCTTGCGCGTTCCTGTCTCGATCTGTTCTAAACGGGTAAGCTCTGCCATAAGCCCAAGCGGCTGAAGCCGCTTCTAGGAGGAAAAACACGATGCGTCATGTCATGTTCGGCGCCGCCCTGGCCCTGCTGCTGCCTCTGTCGGCGCATGCCGAGGGCGACGCCGCCGCCGGCGAGAAGGCCTTCGCCCCCTGCAAGGCCTGCCACAACTTCGAGAAGAACGGCGTCGGCCCGACCCTGAAGGGCGTCGTGGGCTCGAAGGCCGGCGAAGGCGCGGACGGCTACGCCTTCTCGGCGGCCCTGAAGGCCTCCGGAATCACCTGGGACGAGGCCAATCTCCACGAGTGGCTGGTCGACCCGAAGAAGAAGGTTCCGGGCACCAAGATGGTCTTCCCCGGCATCAAGGACCCCAAGAAGGTCGACGACATCATCGCCTACCTCAAGACCAAGTCCTGATCCTGACGACCTGATTCCGAGGCCCGGGGTTCCGCGATCGGTCCGGCCTGTCCTTCGGGGCCGGCCGGGATCATCCGCCCGGGCTCGATCAGGAAGCCGTTCCCGCCACGGCGGGAGCGGCTTTTTTCATGCCTCGCGTCCCTCAGGATCCGCGTCGCGCGGCGTCGCGGCCGGAGGGAACGGAGCGGTCCCTCCCCTCGCCGAGGCTGATTTGGTCTTCGCCGGCGCCGGCCTGGCCCTCGCCGAGGCCCGCATGCAGCGCGCCGCGCAGGTTCATCAGGATGTCGAGGAGGGCCCGCCGCCCCTCGAGATCGAGGCCGGTCAGGCCGCCCACCTCGTCCGGCACGCATTCCATCCGGCCGCGCAGGGCCCGGCTCTGCTCGGTCAGGAAGATGCTCACCTGCCGCTCGTCGGCCCGGTCCCGCGCCCGCTTCACGTGGCCGGCCGCCTCCAGGCGCTTGAGCAGGGGCGTCAGGGTTCCGGAATCCAGGAACAGGCGCTGGCCGATCTCCTTGACCGTCAGCCCCTCCTCCTCCCACAGGACCAGCAGGACCAGATATTGCGGGTAGGTCAGGTCATGCGCGGCCAGCAGGGCCCGATAGGCTCGTCCGAAGGCATGGGCCGTGGCATAGACGGCAAAGCAGAGCTGGCTGTCCAGGCTCAGGGCGTCCGGGGATGCCGGCTCCGCCACCGGCTCCCGGCGCGTGCGGGTCTGCCGTCCCGACATATTCAACGATCCTTCACGATGGGCCGCGCGCCGAACTTGGGCCGCGGGACCGATCTTATTCAAATTTCATATTGCGCACAATCAAGTTCTATGCGAGGAAATAACTAGGTTGCGCGCAATCGATATGGACCGGCCCCGGCCGGACCGACGCGTGCGATCCCCGCGTTCGTTCAGCAGGAGAGACCGACATGAAGGCACTCTACACCGCCCACGCCCATGCCACCGGCGGCCGTGAAGGCTCCGCCGCGACCGACGATGCCAAGGTGGACGTCAAGCTCTCCACCCCCAAGGAGCTGGGCGGCGGCGGTGGCGCCGGCACCAACCCGGAGCAGCTCTTCGCGGCCGGCTACGCTGCCTGCTTCCTCGGCGCGATCAAGTTCGTGGCCGGCAAGGACAAGATCACGGTGTCGGAGGAGTCCAAGATCGAGTCGAGCGTCGGCATCGGCCCGCGGGACGACGGTACCGGCTTCGGCCTCGTCGTCGCCCTCAAGGCGACCCTGCCGGGCCTCGACCGGGCGGTGGCCGAGGATCTGGTGAAGCGCGCCGACGTGGTGTGCCCCTACTCCCACGCCACCCGCGGCAACATCCAGGTCGACATCTCGGTCGCCTGACGGCTCCCGGCCGTGGAGCAGGACTCCCCGGCCCCGTCGTGCGCCTGGGACGTCAGAAGTGACGTCCCAGGACCTCGCGCACCCGCTCGACCATCTCGGCCACCGGCACCGAGAACTGGGCCGGGCGCGCGGCTTTCCAGGCGGCGTTGCTGGTGATGGCGGCCGCCGCCTTGGCGCCCTCGATCAGGTCCTTGATCTGGACCTCGCCGGCCTCGCGCTCGTTCGAGCCCTGGATGATGGCGCAGGGGGATCCGCGCCGGTCGGCATACTTCATCTGCGCCTTCATGCCCGAGCCGCCGAGATAGAGCTCGGCCCGGATGCCGGCCTCGCGCAGGGCCGCGACGAGGCGCTGGTAATCGGCGACGTTGTCCCGATCGAGTACCAGCACCACCACGGGGCCGGGCTTGGCGAGGCCGTCCAGCAGCGGGCTCTTCACCAGCTGCAGCGCCGAGAACAGGCGCGAGACGCCGATGGAGAAGCCGGTGGCCGGCACCGGCTCGGCGCGAAAACGCCCGACGAGGCCGTCGTAGCGGCCGCCGCCCGAGACCGAGCCGAAGCGCACCACCTGTCCGTCCTCGTTGGTCACCGGGAAGGTCAGCTCCGCCTCGTAGACCGGGCCGGTGTAGTACTCGAGCCCGCGCACCACCGAGGGGTCGATGCGGATGCGGGCGTTGTAGCCGGCCGCCGCGAACAGGGCGGCCATCTCGGCGAGCTCGCGCACGCCCTCCAGGCCGATGGCGCTGCCCGCCAGCGACGTCTCGAAATTCGCCAGGGTGGTGGCGTTGTCGGCCGGCGCCGATCCCGCTCCGGTCCAGCCGGTGAAGGCCAGCACCCGGCCGATCGCCTCATCGGGCAATCCGGCGCCCTTGGTGAAGTCGCCGCTCTCGTCCTTGCGCCCCGCGCCCAGCAACTCGCGCACGCCCGCGTCGCCGAGGCGGTCGAGCTTGTCGATGGCGCGCAGCACGGTCAGGCGCTGGCTGGCCTTGTCGGGGCCGCTGAGCCCGATCGACTCCATCAGCCCGTCGAGCACCTTTCGGTTGTTGACCTTGACCACGTACTGGCCGGTGAGCCCGAGCTTCTCCAGGGTGTCGGCCATCAGCATGCAGATCTCGGCATCCGCCGCCACCGAAGCGGCGCCCACGATGTCGGCGTCGAACTGCATGAACTGGCGGAAGCGCCCCGGACCCGGCTTCTCGTTGCGAAAGACGTAGCCGGCGCGGAAGCTCCGGTAGGGCTTGGGGATCGCGTCGAAGTGCTCGGCCACGTGCCGGGCCAGGGGGGCGGTGAGGTCGTAGCGCAGCGAGAGCCAGGATTCGTCGTCGTCCTGGAAGGAGAACACGCCCGCGTTCGGCCGGTCGAGGTCGGGCAGGAACTTGCCCAGCGCCTCGGTGTACTCGACGAAGGGCGTCTCCAGCGCCTCGAAGCCGAAGAGTTCGAAGCTCTGCCGGATCGTCTCCAGCATGCGGTGCTGGGCGGCGATCTCGTCCGCGCGCCGGTCGACGAAACCGCGCGGCAGGCGCGGCTTCAGGGTGTCGGCCTTCGTTGAATCGGCCTTGGCCATGGTGATCTTCGCGTCCATCGGGGCTGTTCGGGGTCCCGGGGGCTCTATCGCGGGTGGCGGGGGGCGGCAAGCAGGGGGGCGTTCAGAGCCTCAGGGCCAGGAGGGCCGCGAGGCTGAGGAGGGCGATGGGGATCTGCACCGGGCGCAGGCGCGCGAAGAACAGGGGCGCCTCGCCCCGCCGTGCCGCGATCGGGTCGAGCACCGCGATCGCCCCGAATCCGACGAGGAGCAGGACCAGCGCGGCCACTGCCGCGTCCAGGGTCGCCAGCGCCAGGGCGACGAAGCCGAGGCTGAACAGCCCGATCATGGTGGCCATCTGGGTGAGGGTCGGCCCGCCCTCGGTGCGGAAGCTGAGGCCCCGGCGCACGCCCGACAGGAACAGCAGGATGGCGCAGCCCCAGAGGATCGTCAGGAGCAGGGCGGCCTCGCCCAAGGGATCGCCGGGCCGGACCCAGGCGGTGACGGCGCCGACCACGAAGGGCAGCATCGGGCCGTAGCCGAACACGACGCTGAGCCAGGGGACGGCGCGCGGTTCGGTGACCCGCAGGGTCCGTCCGTCGGGTCGATCGTGCATGGTCGGGGGCTCCGGTGGCTGAGGCTCCCTCGCCAAACCGGGGCGGGGGCGGCCTGTTCCGCCGGGCGGCAATCCGCCCTCAGGCGGTCTCCGGCTCGCGCGCGCCCCGAGCCTTCTCGGTGCCGAGGCCGGGTTCGCTCCCGCTCTCGGCGGCGGCGCCGTTCGCGGACGACCCGTCGCCCGGATGTCCGTCGCCTTCGCGTCCGCCGCGACTCTCGCTGGTGGTGTCGAGCCACAGGACGAGGCCGAGGGCGACGAGGGCGGGCGCCCCCAGCGCCAGGAAGGCGCCGGTCCAGCCGAGCATCGCCTGGGCGAGGCCGCCGTACCAGGCCGAGAGGGCGCCGCCGATGCCCTGGAGGGCGTTGAGGGCGCCGAGCGCCGTCTGGGTGCGACCGGAGCCCCAGGTCAGGTCGGCCACCACCACCGGCACGGCCACGCCGATGATGCCGGAGGCGACGCCGTCGAGGATTTCGGCCGAGATCAGCCAGAGGGGATCGTCGATTAAGGCCGAGAGCGCGGCGCGGACCGGCAGCACCGCGCAGGCGGCGATGAGGAGCTGGCGCCGCCCGCGCCGGTCGGCGAGCGATCCGGCGAAGAGCGCCACGGGGATCATCACCAGCTGCGCCACCATGACGTAGCGGGCGGTCCAGCTCGTGGCGTCGACGGCGGTGGCCACCAGCTTCTGGCCGAGCAGCGAGAGCATGCCGCCGTTGCCGAGGTTGAACAGGGCCAGCGCCACGGCGAGGACGAGGAGCTTGCGGTTGGCCACGATGCTGCGCAGGCCGGCGCGCTCGGGCGTGTCGTCGCCCTCCTCCTGCCAGCCCACGGCCCGGCGCTCGCTGTAGCAATGCCCCGGCGTCGTCAGCGCCGCCACGATGGCCAGCACCGCCATGGCGCCCAGCACCCAGAAGGCGATGGCGGGGCCGAACCAGCCGGTGCCGAGGCTGATGCCGCCGGCCGCGAGCAGGATGCCGAGATGGTTGAAGGCCTGGTTGCGGCCCTGTTGCTTCGGAAAGCGGTCCTTGCCGACGATGCCGAGGGTCAGGGCGGTGACGGCCGGCAGCAGCAGCGTGCCGCCCGCCGCCGCCATCATCTGCGCGGCGAAGACCGGGATGACGCCGCGTGCGGGGAGCAGCAGCAGGGTGCCGCACAGGATGGCGCCGCAGGCCACGGCGATCAGCATCCGGGGCCGGCCGAGGCGGTCGACCAGGGCGCCGAAGGGGCCGCTGAGGAGGAGGGAGCCGATCCCCACCAGGGTGGTGACGAAGCCGATCCGCGAGGGGCTCCACGACGCGGCTTCCGCGAGCCAGGTGCCGAGGAACGGTCCGAGCCCGCCCTGGATGTCGCCCGTGAAGACGTTGATCAGGGCGAGGTGGTGTGTGGCGAGCATGCGATCCCGGGGCTGGGGCGATCCGGCGACCGGCGGCACGCGGGGCCGCGGCCGGACTGGCTGCGAGTAACGGCCAAGTCCGGCCTTCGATCCTCAAGTCCGGCCTTCGATCCTCAGGACCCCGGATCCCGCCCCGGGCGGACGGGGCGCGACGCGCGCTCTCAGGAGGCGAGCGGGCCGGTCTCGCCCTGGGCCTGGGCCTCCATGGCCTTCTGGCGGTAGAGGCCGACGAAGTCGATCGGGTCGATGTAGAGGGGCGGGAAGCCGCCGTTGCGCACGGCCTCGGCGACGATCTGGCGCGCGAAGGGGAAGAGCAGGCGCGGGCACTCGATCATCACGGCCGGGTGGAGCTGGTCCTGCGGGATGTTGCGCATGCGGAAGATGCCCGCATAGGTCAGCTCGAAGGCGAACAGCACTTCGTTGGCGATCTTGGCATCGCCTTCCAGGGTCAGGTCGACCTCGAAATCGAACTCGGCCACCTGCTTGGCGTTGACGTTCACCTGGATGTTGATCTGCGGCCCGCTTTCCTGCGGCTGCAGGGAGCGCGGCGCGTTCGGATTCTCGAAGGAGAGATCCTTGGTGTACTGCGCGAGCGCGTTGATCGTCGGCGTCGCGTCGTCGGTCTGCGCCGTGGCGCCACCGTTGCCGTTCGGTGCCGGAGTGTCGGCCATGGCGTTCTGTCCTCTTCCTGGATCGTCGGGGCGCGGTGGGGCCCGGGTCTGATGCGCTCTCCCGGGGGCGAACCCCGTGGGCGCCGATCCCGGTCGCCCGGAACCGGGCGCACCGGCCTGCACACTGGCCTGCCACCACCGCCCGGCCCGCGCGATAGCGCGCTATCACGCTCGCCCGCACGGGACAAGGCGAGCCTGGGAGCCCGGGACGCGGGACCCGTCGGGGCCGCCGCCGGGTCAAGGCGGCGCAGGCGCGCGCCCTCGCCTGGAATCGCCGCCCGCGATATCCATATCTCCGCACGAGCCCGGAGGTTCGACCCCGATCGAGACTTCCGCGCGCAGGAACCCGGCCTGCGCCTTGCGCGGGGCCGGGGGAATGCGCGACATGGCCAGATCTTTCTGGCCAGATCTCTCCCGGCCAGATCCTTCCTGGCCGGACCTATTCGGCCGGGCGTGTCTCGGCCACGCATGTCAGCCGAGGACCCGGGCCGGGTTTCCAGAGCCCCGTGAAGTAACGTATTCGTGCCACGGCCACGATCGGATCAGTGATGCAGGACTCCTTCGACTTGACGACCCTGATCTTTCTCGCGCTGGCGGTCTTCGTCATCTGGCGCCTGCGCTCGGTGCTGGGTCAGAAGACCGGCACGGAGCGCTCGCCCTTCAAGCCGGTGGACCGCAGCCGCACCGAGCCGCCGGCCCGCGGGGAAGGCGACAACGTCGTGCGCCTGCCCGGCGCCGACCGGGTCCAGCCCCCGGCCGATCGCGGCCAGACCGCGGTGAAGACCGACGTGCGCGACTGGCGCGGCATTGCCGAGCCCGGCTCGGCCATCGCCCAGGGCCTCGAATCCATCGTCCAGGTCGAGCCCGCCTTCGATCCGCGCGCCTTCGTGGAGGGGGCCCGCAGCGCCTACGAGGCCATCGTGATCGCCTTCGCCAAGGGCGACCGCAAGACCCTGCGCAGCCTGCTCTCCCGCGAGGTCTGCGAGGGCTTCGAGCGCGAGATCGACGCCCGCGAGGCCCGCCGCGAGACCGTGGAGACCACCTTCGTCTCCCTCGACAAGGCCGAGATCGTGGCCGTCGACGTGAAGAACCGCGTCGCGCAGGTCACCGTGCACTTCCTCTCCCACCTCATCACCGCCACCCGCAACGCGCAGGGGCAGGTGACCGACGGCAGCGCCGAGGCGGTGGTCGAGGTGCCGGACGTCTGGACCTTCGCCCGGACGCTGGGCACCCGCGACCCGAACTGGCAGCTCGTCGCCACGGAAGCCGGCGCCTGAGCCTCAAGGGGCCCAAGGTCGCGTGATCCGGTTCTTCCGTCCCGCGGCGAGTCTCCTCGCCGCCCTCAGCCTCCCCTCCCCCGGCTCGGCCGCCCCCGCGGCCGAG
>NZ_LMMK01000045.1:328614-471023 GCF_001422795.1 Methylobacterium sp. Leaf88
CGCCTCGCTGCCGGGGTTTCCCGGCCCCGACGCCGGCGCGGCGCTCGCGGCCTTCCGCCGGACCTGCCGGACCCCGCCGGGGACGCCCCAGCCCGCCACCGTCGCGGGCGCGCCCGAGGCGCTCCGGACCGCCTGCGCCCGGGCCGAGACCGTGTCCGAGCCTGTGGCTGACGCCGCGGCGGCCCGCTTCTTCGCCGAAGCCTTCACGCCCTACCGAATCGTCAGGCCTCCGGCCGGGGGCAAGCCCGAGCAGCGCACGGGCTTCCTCACCGGTTACTTCGAGCCGGAACTCGTCGGCGCCGTCACCCCGAGCCCGGATTTCACCGCCGCGGTGCTGGCCCGGCCCGACGACCTCGTCAGCCTGGAGCCCGGCGAGACGCGGCCCGGCCTCGACCCGTCCTTGCGCGCCGCGCGCCGGACCGGCGACGGCTTCGAGGCCTATCCCGATCGGGCCGCGATCGAGGACGGCGCCCTGGGCGCCCGCGCCCGCCCCCTCCTCTACCTGCGCGACGCCGTCGACCTGTTCGTGCTCCAGGTCCAGGGCTCCGGCCGGGTCCGCCTGACCGACGGGCGCTCCGTCCGGGTCCTCTACGACGGCCGCAACGGCCGGCCCTACACCTCCATCGGCAAGCTCATCGTGACGGAGGGGCACCTGCCCCTCGACGGCCTTACCCTGGCCCGCTGGACCGGCTGGCTGCGGGCCAACCCCCGGCACGCCGCCCGGCTGATGCGGGCCAACGCCTCCTACATCTTCTTCCGCCTGGCCGAGATCGACGACCCGACGCTCGGGCCGCCCGGCGGGGCCGGCGTGCCCCTCAGCCCCGGCCGCAACCTCGCGGTTGACGCCACCCTCTGGCGCTACGGCCTGCCGTTCTGGCTCGAGGGCCGGATCGCCGGATCCGCCGAGCCGGGGCGCCTCGTCGTCGCCGCCGACACGGGGTCGGCCATCGTCGGCCCGGCGCGCGGCGACCTCTATCTCGGCACCGGCGCGGAGGCGGGGATCGCCGCCGGCAACCTGCGCGACGCCGTCGGCTTCGTCGTCCTGCTCCCGAAATCCGGGACGTCCGCCCCATGAAGACGCCCCGGCGCCCGCGCGGCCTCTCCGGGGAGGACGCCTATCTGTGGGGCGAGATCGCCCGGCTGATCACGCCCCTGCGCGGCCGCCTCGCGGGGCGGGGCGCGGCGGGCAAGCCGGCCGCCGCCACGCCGGCCCCGGCGACGCCCGCGGGGGCGTCGTCCAAGGTCGTCCCCGCCAAGTCCGCCATCGCCAAGTCCGCCATCACCAACTCGGGTCCCGCCAAGCCCGCGCCCCCGAAACCGATGCCCCGGACGCTGGCCAAGCGCGCGGCGCTGAAGCCGAACCCGCCGCCGGCGCCGCCGGCCCCCGTCCTGGCACCGGCACCGCCGACCGCGCCCGGTCTCGAGCGCCGCGTCCGCCTTGCCCTGCGCCGGGGCGCCCTCCAGGTCGATGCCCGGATCGATCTCCACGGGATGTACCAGGCGGAGGCGCACGGGGCGCTGATCGGCTTCCTGATGCGGGCCCGGGCGTCGGGCCACACCCACGTCCTCGTGGTCACCGGCAAGGGCGGCCCGACCTACGACGACGCCTTCTCCGAGCGCGGCGTGCTCCGCCGCAGCGTGCCCCACTGGCTGCGCGCGCCGGAGCTGCGCACCGTGGTCCTCGGCTTCGAGGAGGCGGCCCGCCACCACGGCGGTGCCGGGGCCCTCTACGTCCGCCTGCGCCGCCGCTGAGGGCCCCTGGCGGAGCCCCGACGGACGGACCTTGCGAAAAGCCGGGAAACGCGCTACCGCTGAGGCCTCTCCTCGTTACGCCGTGTTGCATCCGTGAGCCTCTGGCTCCGCCAAGACGATGCGCGGAGCCGTCTTTCCCCAGGACGGACCGACTGATCGGCGCCGAAACGGCGCCCGGCGACCAAACTCCCCGACTGCCCCGTCCGACCCTCTGCCCCGCCTCGCCCTTCCCGCCGGTTCTGAATCCCCCATGACGTCACCGTACGAGACCCTCCCCGTGGAAAGCCCGGCCGAGGGCGGAATCGTCGCCGCCGATCTCGACGGCATGCGCGAGGTCAAGCTCCAGGACCTCAAGTCCAGGACGCCGACCGACCTGATCGCCTTCGCCGAAGAGGTCGAGGTCGAGAACGCCTCGACCATGCGCAAGCAGGAACTGATGTTCGCCATCCTGAAGCAGCTCGCTGCCAAGGAGGTCGAGATCATCGGGGCGGGCACCGTCGAGGTGCTGCAGGACGGCTTCGGCTTCCTGCGCTCGTCCGATTCGAACTACCTGCCGGGCCCCGACGACATCTACATCTCGCCGACCCAGATCCGGCGCTTCGGCCTGCGCACCGGCGACACCGTCGAGGGGCCGATCCGCGGACCCAAGGACGGCGAGCGCTACTTCGCGCTGCTCAAGGTCAACACGATCAACTTCGAGAACCCGGAGAAGATCAAGCACAAGGTCCATTTCGACAACCTGACGCCGCTCTTCCCGACGCAGCGCTTCAAGCTCGAACTGGACAATCCGCCCAAGAAGGATTTCTCGCCGCGGATCATCGACATCGTCGCCCCCATCGGCAAGGGCCAGCGCGCCCTGATCGTGGCGCCGCCGCGCACCGGCAAGACCGTGCTGATGCAGAACATCGCGCAGTCGATCACCATCAACCACCCGGAATGCTACCTCATCGTGCTGCTCATCGACGAGCGCCCCGAGGAAGTCACCGACATGATCCGCTCGGTGAAGGGCGAGGTCATCGCCTCGACCTTCGATGAGCCGGCCACCCGCCACGTGCAGGTCGCCGAGATGGTGATCGAGAAGGCCAAGCGCCTCGTGGAGCATGGCCGTGACGTGGTCATCCTGCTCGATTCGATCACCCGCCTGGGCCGGGCCTACAACACCGTGGTGCCGTCCTCCGGCAAGGTGCTCACGGGCGGCGTCGACGCCAACGCCCTGCAGCGCCCGAAGCGCTTCTTCGGTGCCGCCCGCAACATCGAGGAGGGCGGCTCGCTCTCGATCATCGCCACCGCGCTCATCGACACCGGCTCGCGCATGGACGAGGTGATCTTCGAGGAGTTCAAGGGCACCGGCAACTCCGAGATCATTCTCGACCGCAAGGTCTCCGACAAGCGCATCTTCCCGGCCATCGACATCACCCGCTCGGGCACCCGCAAGGAAGAGCTCCTGGTGCCGCCGGATGCGCTCAAGAAGACCTACGTCCTGCGCCGCATCCTCAACCCGATGGGCGTCACCGACGCGATCGAGTTCCTCATGGACAAGCTGCGCCAGACCAAGAGCAACAACGACTTCTTCGACTCGATGAACACCTGAGACCGACCCGGCCGGACCCGCGCGGCATCAGCCTACGGGTCCGGTCGGTGCCCTCGCCCGCTCGAAGATTTCCGGCTGAAACAAGTTTGTTAGCTGGTTAATGATTGCCTGACGCGTCAGGGATTGGCGTCCGGGGCGCCGCGCCGATGACCGAAACCCCCACCCTCTACGCGCCTGCCACCGGCCCGGGTCGATCGGCGGTCAGCGTCATCCGGATCTCCGGACCGGCCTCGGCCGCGGTGATTCACACCCTCGCCGGCCCCCTCCCCCCGCCCCGCCGCCTGTCCCTGCGCACGCTGCGCAGCCCCGACGGCACGCCGCTCGACCAGGCCCTCGTCGCCTGGATGCCGGGCCCCGCCAGCTTCACCGGCGAGGACATGGTGGAGCTGCACCTGCATGGCGGCCTGGCCGTTCGCAGCGCGGTCCTGCAAGCTCTGGCCGAGATCCCGCACTGTCGACCGGCCGAGCCCGGGGCCTTCACCCGCCGGGCCTTCCTCAACGGCCGTCTGGACCTCACCGAAGCCGAGGGGATCGCCGACCTCATCGATGCCGAGACCGAGGCGCAGCGACGCCAGGCCCTGCGCCAGCTCGATGGGGCCCTGGGCGGGCGGGTGGCCGATTGGCGCGCACGCCTCATCGATCTCCTCGCGGGCGTCGAGGCGGCCCTCGATTTCTCCGACGAAGGGGACGTCGACGACGCGGCCCTGGACGCCGCCCTGGCGCAGAAGGTCCGCGCGATCCGCGACGAGATCGCAACGGTCCTGGCCGATGCCCGGCGCGGCGAGCGCCTGCGGGATGGTTTCACCGTGGTCCTGGCCGGACCACCCAATGCCGGCAAGTCGACGCTGCTGAACGCCCTGAGCCGGCGCGAGGCGGCCATCGTCTCGGCCATCCCCGGCACCACCCGCGACGTCATTGAGGTCCGCTGCGACCTCGGCGGCTTGCCGGTGATCCTGGTCGACACCGCCGGCCTGCGCGAGGCGGGCGATGCCATTGAGGCGGAGGGCATCCGCCGCACACGGGCCCGGATGCGGCAGGCCGACCTCGTCGTGATGCTCGACGGCCCGGACGCGCCGGCGACCACGCTCGAGCCGATGCCGGAGGGACCGATGCTCCGCGTGCGGACCAAGCGCGACCTCGAGCCTGCCGTCGGCGTGCCGGAGAGCGCAATCGGCATCTCGGCGATCACCGGCGCGGGCCTGGACGGATTGCTGGCGGCCATCGAGGCCGAGGCTTCCCGAGCAGTCGGGAGCGGCGATGCCCTGATCACCCGCGAACGCCACCGGCTGGGGCTGACCCGCTGCCGCGAGGATCTCGACCGCCTGCTGGCGGGGGCGGCCCTGCCCGAGCTCGCCGCCGAGGATCTCCGGCTCGCCGTGCGCGCGCTGGGCGAAGTGGCAGGGCATGTGAGCGTCGAGGAGATGCTGGATCGGCTGTTCTCCGGCTTCTGCATCGGCAAGTGAGCCGGGTCGACCCCGGCCTGTGACCCCGGGACCACGGGGCGGCGTTTTCACGTGAAAACCACGCCGTGGTCGAACCATCGATTGACCATCGGCGCGCTAGCCGCTTAATCGATCCCATGCACCACACCCCTGATTCCTACGACGTGATCGTCGTCGGTGGAGGCCATGCCGGCGTCGAGGCAGCGGCCGCCGCGGCCCGGATCGGCGCGCGGACGGCCCTCGTGACCCATCAGGCCGCCACCATCGGTGCCATGTCCTGCAATCCCGCCATCGGCGGTCTGGGCAAGGGTCATCTGGTCTGCGAAGTCGATGCCCTCGACGGCCTGATGGGGCGGGTCGCCGACGCGGCCGGCATTCAGTTCCGGCTCCTCAACCGACGCAAGGGTCCCGCGGTCCGCGGTCCCCGCACCCAGGCTGATCGCAAGCTCTACGCCCGCGCCATGCAGGCGGCCATCGCCGGGACCGCGAACCTGGCGGTGATCGAAGGGGAGGTGGCCGACCTCGCCCTCGCCGGGGGACGCGTCTCGGGGGTGATCCTGGCCGATGGGCGCACCCTCCCCTGCGCCGCCGTCGTGCTGACCACCGGCACCTTCCTGCGCGGCCTCATCCATATCGGCGAGACCCAGATCCCCGCCGGTCGGATTGGCGAGGGGCCGTCCGTGGGCTTGGCCCGGACACTGGACCGCGCCGGTTTCGCCCTTGGCCGCCTGAAGACCGGCACGCCGGCCCGCCTCGACGGGCGCACCATCGACTGGTCCGGCCTGGAGATGCAGTCGGCCGACGCGGACCCCGTCCCGTTCTCGACCCTTACCGAGCGGATCACCACGCCGCAGATCCAGTGCGGCATCACCCGCACGACCCAGGCGGTCCACGACCTCATCCGCGCCAACCTGCACCGCTCGCCGATGTATTCCGGCGGCATCGCCAGCCGGGGGCCGCGCTACTGCCCGTCCATCGAGGACAAGGTGGTGCGCTTCGGGGATCGCGAGGGCCACCAGATCTTCCTCGAACCGGAAGGCCTGGACGACCCGACCGTCTACCCCAATGGCATCTCCACCGCGCTGCCCGA
Source organism: Methylobacterium sp. Leaf88 (assembly GCF_001422795.1). Taxonomy (NCBI): domain Bacteria; kingdom Pseudomonadati; phylum Pseudomonadota; class Alphaproteobacteria; order Hyphomicrobiales; family Methylobacteriaceae; genus Methylobacterium; species Methylobacterium sp. Leaf88. The sequence continues at coordinate 334,490 of NZ_LMMK01000045.1, forward strand.
GAGCGTCCAGCGCGAGGTCATCGCGCTGATCCCCGGGCTGGAGCGCGCCGCGATCCTGCGGCCGGGTTACGCCATCGAGTACGACTACGTGGACCCCCGCGAACTCGACGCGACCCTCCAGGCCAAGCGCCTGCCGGGCCTGTTCCTGGCCGGGCAGATCAACGGCACCACCGGCTACGAGGAAGCGGCGGGGCAGGGGCTCGTGGCTGGCATCAACGCGGCCCGCCACGCCGGCGGCTCGGCCCTCGCCACCTTCGACCGGGCCGAATCCTACCTCGGCGTGATGATCGACGATCTCGTTACCCATGGGGTGAGCGAGCCCTACCGCATGTTCACCTCGCGCTCGGAATACCGGCTCTCCCTGCGCATCGACAATGCCGACGAGCGCCTAACGCCGAAGGGCGCCGCCCTCGGCTGCGTCGGGCGGCACCGCGCCGCGCATTTCGCCGCCGGGCAGACGGCCCTCGAGGCCGCGCGCGCGCAGCTCGACCGCCTGAGTCTCAGCCCGAACCAGGCCGGAGCCGTCGGTATCGCGCTCAACCAGGACGGCATCCGCCGCAGCGCCTTCCAGCTCCTGTCCTACTCGGACATCGACTGGGCGCGCCTCTGCGCGGTCTGGCCGGAACTCGCGGCGGTCCCGCCCCGCGTGGCCGAGCGGCTCTGCACCGACGCCACCTACGCCGTCTATCTCGACCGGCAGCGGGCCGACATCGCCGCCTTCCGGCGGGACGAGGCCGTGGCCCTGCCGATCCGCCTGGACTATGCGGGCATTCCCGGGTTGTCGAACGAGATGCGGCTGAAGCTCGAAGCCGTGCGTCCGGGAACCCTGGGGCAGGCGGCCCGCATCGAGGGCGTGACCCCCGCCGCCCTTACGCTCCTCGCCGCCCATGCCCGCCGGGCCGAGCGTGGGGCCTCCCATGGCCTCTGATCGCGACCGCGATCGGGTCCTGGCCGCTGCGGGGGTTTCACGTGAAACAGCGCGGCGCCTCGATCTCTATGTCGACCAGCTGCGGCGCTGGCAGACGGTCAAGAATCTGGTCGGACCGGCCACCCTGTCTGAGGTCTGGACCCGCCACATTGCCGACGCGCTCCAGCTTCGTGAGCTCGCGCCGGAGGCCGACACCTGGCTGGACCTTGGGGCGGGGGCGGGACTCCCCGGCCTCGTCCTTGCCATTGCGGGCCGGGAGCGTCCCGGGTTTCGGGTCGATCTCGTCGAGAGCAATGCGCGCAAATGCGCCTTCCTCACCGAGACCGCGCGCCTCACCGGCGCGCCTGCGACGGTGCACAACGCCCGGATCGAGCAGGTCATCGGCACGCATCGCGGCGCCGCGGTGGTCTGCGCCCGGGCGCTCGCCCCCCTCGCCCAGCTGCTCGCCTGGGCGGAGCCGCTGTTGACAACCGGCACGGTCGGCCTGTTTCCGAAAGGACGGGATGTCCAATCGGAATTGACCGAGGCCGCGCAACGGTGGAGATTCGTTTACGATCTCGTGCCGAGCCGAACCGAGTCGGAAGCGCGGATCGTCCGCGTCACGACCCTATCTCGCGTGGATTCATGACAAGCGATCCGACTGCCGTACCGACGACCGGAGCGCATCCGGATCGGCCGCTGCGCATCCTGGCCCTGGCCAACCAGAAGGGGGGCGTCGGCAAGACGACGACGGCGATCAACCTCGGCACCGCTCTGGCGGCCATCGGCGAGAGCGTCCTGGTGATCGACCTCGATCCGCAGGGAAACGCCTCCACGGGTCTCGGCATCGATCGCCGCCAGCGCAAGGTCTCGACCTACCACGTGCTCGCCGGCGAGGCGTCCCTGGGGCAGGCTTGCATCCCCACCGCGGTGCCGCGCCTGATGGTGGCCCCCTCCACCATGGACCTCCTCGGCCTGGAGCTGGAGATGGCGAGCGCGCCGGACCGCGCCCATCGCCTGCGCAACGTGCTGAAGGGCGTCGGCGAGGTCGGCGCCACGGCGGGTGTCACCTACGTGCTGATCGACTGCCCGCCCTCCCTGAACCTGCTGACGATCAACGCCCTGGCGGCCTCCGACGCGGTGCTGGTCCCCCTGCAATGCGAGTTCTTCGCCCTCGAAGGCTTGAGCCAGCTGCTGCGCACGGTGGAGCAGGTGCGGGGCGCCCTCAATCCGCGCCTCACCATCCAGGGCATCGTCCTGACCATGTTCGATCCCCGCAACAACCTGTCGGCGCAGGTGGTGGCGGATGTGCGCAGCTTCATGGGGGAGAAGGTCTACGAGACCATGATTCCCCGCAACGTCCGCGTGTCCGAGGCGCCGTCGCACGGCAAGCCCGTGCTGCTCTACGATCTCAAATGTGCGGGCTCGCAGGCCTATTTGCGCCTCGCCTCCGAGATCATCCAGCGCGAGGGGCGTCTGCCCGTCGCCGCGTGACCGATGCGGGGGCCCCCTGCCCCCGGTGTGTGACAAGCGTTTCCCGAAGGTTCGGAGTTGAAGCAGGTGGCGATGGCGGATGATGTGGTGCGGCCCAGGCTCGGGCGCGGCCTCGCGGCCCTGATCGGCGATTTCGGCGATGACAGTGCTGCGGCGAGCAAGTCTCAGGAGCAGCGCAAGGTCGCGGTGGAATTCCTGCGTCCCAACCCGCGCAACCCGCGCCGCCGCTTCCACGAATCCGACCTCGAGGAGCTGTCGGCTTCGATCAAGCTGCGCGGCATCATCCAGCCCATCGTGGTCCGGGCCCTGGCCGGCGTGCCGGACACCTACGAGATCGTCGCCGGCGAGCGCCGCTGGCGCGCGGCCCAGCGGGCCGGGCTCCACGAAGTGCCGGTGGTCACGGTGGAGATCGACGATCGGACCTCCCTCGAATTTGCCATCCTGGAGAACGTCCAGCGCACGGACCTCAACGCCATCGAGGAGGCCGCGGGCTACGAGCGGTTGATGAGCGAGTTCCAGTACAGCCAGAGCGAGCTCGCGGAGATCCTCGGCAAGAGCCGCAGCCACCTCGCCAACACCCTTCGGCTGCTCCAGCTCGCCCCGACGATTCAGGACCGGGTCGTGGCCGGTGAGATCACGGCCGGCCATGCCCGCGCGCTCCTGGCCGTGCGGGATGCCGAGGGCGTTGCCCGCCGGATCGTGGAGGAGGGCCTGTCGGTCCGCGAGGTTGAGGCCTTGGCCTCCGCCGAGGTGCCGGAGGGCGACGGCCCCCGCCCCGGCCGGCCCCGGCGCGCGGCCGAGAAGGATGCGGAGATCCGCACCTTGGAGCAGGCCATGGCCCGCGCCCTCGGCATGACGGTGGCCGTCAAGTCGAAGGTGGCCGGGGCGGGGGAGATCCGCATCCGCTACGAGAACGCGGCCGAGCTCGAAGCCCTGTGCCAGCGCTTCAACCTGGGGCAGGCGGAGGCCTGAGCCAGACCGATCGCTAACGCCGCCGGGCCGCCTCGCCGGCGATGCGCAGGAGGGTGCTCGAGGCATGCGCGTGGGCCAGGTCCGGGTCCGCGCGGCGGCAGGCCAGGACGGAGTCCTGCAACAGCTGGATCGCGTGGCGCAGGGCCGGGGGCGACCAGCGGGCGAGCTGGGTCTCCACCAGGGCTTTCCGCCGGAAATGCAGGCCACGCCAGTTCGCCACCATCAGGCTGGCACTCTGCCCCTCCCCGGCGAGCCGCGTGGCCAGGAGCGTCAGGGCGTGCCGCAGGGCCGAGCCGAGCATCACCGAGGGATCCATGCCCTCGTGGCGGAAGCGGCGATAATCGCGCTCGACCTCGCCGCTGCGCCCCGCGAAGGCCGCATCGATCAGGGTGTTGAGCACGCTGCCGGCGACGTCGCTGACCACCGCCTCGACATCGTCGAGGCTCACTTGGCTCTGGCCACGGGCGTAGAGGGCGAGCTTCTCGATCTCCGACAGGCTGGCGCCGCGGTCACCGCCGAGGCTGGTGGCGAGCACGTCCCGCGCCTCGCGGGCGATGCGCAGGCCCTGGTCCTGCAGGGTGCGGTCGATGAGGTCGCCCAAGGCCCGCTCGTCGTCGGGATAGCAGGGCAGGGCGAGGGCCTTCGGCGACTTCTCGCAGAGCGTCCGCAAGGGCGCGCTCTTGGCGAGGTCGCCGCCCTCCACCACGATGCGGGCGTTCTGGATCTCGGCCTTCAGGGCGGCCTCGACGGCGGGGGCGTAGTTGCGGCTGCCGGACCGGACCCAGATGGTGCGGGTGCCGCCGAAGAGCCCGACCGTGCCGGCCTCGTCCACGAGGCGGCCGGGGTCCTGGGCCAGCACGTCACCGTCGATCTTCACCATGGCGAAGGGGTCGCCCGGATCGCTGACGAAGGCTTCCGCCAGCGCCTTGGCGCGGGTGAAGACGAGGCCCGTATCCGGGCCGTAGACGAGGAGGATCGCGATGCGCGGATCGGGCCCGCGCCGGATCAGCCCGTCGACGTCTCCGGCCTTGACGGCGGTCACGCGCCCGTCCCGCTCAGGGCTTCGTCACCAGCACGGAGGCGATGCGGGTCTTGATCTGCTCGGCCAGGACCTTGGCGAGGCGGATCTCGGCGTCACGGGCGGCCCGCAGGCTGGCGAAGCGCTGGATCGAGCGGTCGTAGGTGGCGGTGGAGGTCGCCACGCCCTCGCTGATGATCTTCGTGCCGCTCAGGTCTTCCAGGGCGTATTTCACGGTTCCGACGATGGTGCCGGCCTCGGCGCGACCGGTCTGCGAGGAGACGATCGGGGTCTGCACCGACTCGCTGCCCTGCATCTTCAGGCGATAGCGCTTGGCGGAGGGCTGGCCCGAGCCGTCGAGATCGAAGATGAGTTCGCTGCGCAGGTAATGCCCCAGGCGCTCCTGGCCCTGCGCCATCGCCACGTCGTCCACCTGGACGGAGGCGAGGAGGGCGGCCATGGGCTCGCCGGAGGCGGTGGGGCCGTAGAGGGGGCGGAAGCAGGCCGACAGGTTGAGCGCCAGGGCGGCGACGGCCGCGACCCGCACGGCCCGGCCGACCGAACCGGTTGCCGCGACCCGAACCGCCATCGCCCCGTTTGCCAAGCGCATCATGCCCGCTGCCGTCCCGCTGTCTCGTCCCGCCCGTCTGTACGGCGAACCGGAGTTCGACGACAGCCTATTCGCGCCAAGCTTTACGTTTCCTATCCGGCAGGATCATGGTCGCCGGATCGGGGGTGTGGACAATGTGGGCGTCCCCCTCCCTCTTAAAGGGGCGGGGTCGGGGGTCGGGGCGGTTCCACTTGCCTCCGCAACGCGAGGGTCGCCCAACCACCCCCGCCTCCAACGCCTTCCCGCAAGTGCCATGGATGTCGGGCAGGCCCGAGATCCGCTGGGGAGGAGGGCTGCGTCGCGTGCGCCGAACCGAATCTCAGCGTTGGGAAGGCCGGGCGCTGTGCCAGGCCCCGTTCCGCCCGCCGGAAGCCGGAGCGCGGTCTCCTCGATCAGACGACGAGGTTCACGATCCGGCCCGGCACCACGATGACCTTCTTCGGGCTACGGCCCTCCAGAGCCCGCTGCACCGCCTCGTCGGCCAGGACCAGGGCCTGAACCGCCGCCACGTCGGCGCTGCGCGGCACCGTGACGTCCGCCCGCTTCTTGCCGTTGAGCTGGACGGGGAGGGTGACGCTGTCCTCCACGAGGAGCGCGCGCTCGACCTTCGGCCAGGCCGCCTGCGCGGCCAGGCCGTCGCGGCCCAGCGCCTGCCAGCATTCCTCGGCGAGATGCGGCATCATCGGGGCGATCAGCTGGGTCAGGATCCCGGCCGCCTCCCCGGCGACGGCCCGCGAGACGCCGCCCCGTAGGGCCTCGTCGAGGGCGTTGGCAAGGGTGTAGATGTGCGCCACGCAGCGGTTGAAGCGCAGGCGCTCCACATCCTCCTCCACGGCGGCCAGGGCCTTGTGGGCGGCCTTGCGCAGGGCGGCGTCGCCGGCGGCCTCCGGTGCCGCCACGGTGCTCGCCAGGGAGACGAGACGCCAGACGCGCTGGACGAAGCGGGCCGCGCCCTGGACGCCGTCCTCGGTCCAGATCACGTCGCGCTCGGGCGGCGAGTCGGAGAGCATGAACCAGCGCGCGGTGTCGGCGCCGTAGCTGGCGATGATGTCGTCCGGGTCGACGACGTTCTTCTTCGACTTCGACATCTTCTCGATGGCGCCGATCGTGATCGGCGCCGCCGTTTTCACGTGAAACGCCTCCCGCGTGCCGGACTCGGCCGAGATCCGGATGTCGGCCGGCGGCACCCAGGCCCCGGCCGCATCCTTGTAGGTCTCGTGGACCACCATGCCCTGCGTGAACAGGCCGTCGAAGGGCTCCGAGACGCCGGACCAGTCGGTGGCCTTCATGGCCCGCATGAAGAAGCGGGCGTAGAGCAGGTGCAGGATCGCGTGCTCGATGCCACCGATATACTGGTCGACGGCGAGCCACTGGTCGACCGCGGCGCGGTCGGTGGGCGCGTCCTGCAGCCAGGGGGCGGTGAAGCGGGCATAGTACCAGGACGAATCCACGAAGGTGTCCATGGTGTCGGTCTCGCGCCGTGCCGGCTGCCCGCAGGTGGGGCAGGGGACGTTGCGCCAGGCGTGGTCGCGCTCCAGGGGGTTGCCGGGCACGTCGAAGGAAACCGTGTCGGGGAGCTTCACCGGCAGGTCGGCCACCGGCACCGGCACGGGCCCGCAGGCCTCGCAGTGGATGATCGGGATGGGGCAGCCCCAGTAGCGCTGGCGCGAGACGCCCCAGTCGCGCAGGCGGAACTGCACCTTGCGCTGCGCCACCGGCTCTCCGTCGAGGATCTCCACCTCCAGGCGGTTGGCCACGGCGTGGAAGGCCTCGTCCGTGGTCATGTCGTCGAGGAAGCGCGAGTGGATCATCCGCCCGTCGCCGTCATAGGCGGTGTCGGTGATGACGAAGCTGGCCGCGTCCTGGTCCTCCGGGCAGACCACGGGTGTGTTGCCGAGCCCGTACTTGTTGGCGAAGTCGAGGTCGCGCTGGTCGTGGGCCGGGCAGCCGAACACCGCGCCGGTGCCGTAGTCCATGAGCACGAAGTTCGCGACGTAGACCGGCAGCAGCCAGGACGGGTCGAGGGGGTGGCGGACCTTGAGGCCGGTGTCGAAGCCGAGCTTCTCCGCCGTGTCGATGGCGGCCTGGGCCGTGCCCGTGCGCCGGCATTCCTCGATGAAGCCCTGCAGGGCCGGGTGGGCCGGGGCCAGGGCGGCGGCGATCGGGTGGTCGGCGGCGATGGCCAGGAACTTCGCCCCGAACAGGGTGTCGGGCCGCGTCGTGTAGACCTTCACCTCGGGGTCGACATGGGCCGGCGGCGCCTCCAGGGCGAAGCGGACCTCCAACCCTTCCGAGCGGCCGATCCAGTTCTTCTGCATCACCCGGACCTTCTCGGGCCAGCGCTCCAGGCCGTCGAGGGCGTCGTAGAGGTCCTGGGCGAAATCGGTGATCTTGAAGAACCACTGGGTCAGCTCGCGCTGCTCCACCAGGGCGCCCGAGCGCCAGCCGCGCCCGTCGATGACCTGCTCGTTGGCCAGCACCGTGTGGTCCACCGGGTCCCAGTTCACCTTCGCGGTGCGGCGCGTCACCAGACCCTTGGCCAGGAAGTCGAGGAACATGCGCTGCTGGTGCTTGTAGTATTCGGGGTCGCAGGTCGCGATCTCCCGGCTCCAGTCCAGCGACAGGCCCATGCTCTGGAGCTGGCCGCGCATCGTCGCGATGTTGGCGTAGGTCCAGTCGCGCGGGTTGACCTTGCGCTCCATGGCGGCGTTCTCGGCCGGCAGGCCGAAGGCGTCCCAGCCCATCGGGTGCAGCACGTTGAAGCCCCGCGCCCGCTTGTAGCGCGCCACCACGTCGCCCATGGCGTAGTTGCGCACGTGGCCCATGTGGATGCGCCCCGACGGGTAGGGGAACATCTCCAGCACGTAGTATTTCGGCTTCGGATCGTCGTTCTTCGTGGCGTAGATGGCCGCCGCATCCCACGCCTGCTGCCAGCGCGGCTCTGTCTCCTTGGCGTTGTAGCGCTCGGGAGCGGGTTTGGGGGCGGGGGTGGTCGTCATGGGCCGGCGCCGGGGTTCGGGGGTGAGGGGCGCGCCCCGCACGGTGCGGGCGCGCCCTGAGAGGCTGGGGGCCGGACTACCACGGGGAGGGGAGGGGTCAACACGGATCGGGTCGTCCCGCCCGCCGGGGGAGCCGCGTCGCGGGGGCCCCGTCGGCGTGATGCGCGTTGTCCTTCGCGGCCCGCGCCCGGGATGGTAGTTCCCGGGCCGACCGGTTCACCGAACCCCTTCCCTGCGAGGCAGCATGGCCGACACAGTCTCCGACGACGCCGCTCCCGAAGCCGCTCCCCACGCCGCCCCGCCCCCCCCGAACGCCGCCGACGTGGTGGCCGGGCTCGCGGCGGTGCGCCACCAGATCGCCCAGGCGGCCGAGGATGCCGAGCGCGACCCCGCCTCGGTCGCCCTGGTGGCGGTGTCGAAGACGATTCCCGCCGCGGGCATCCTGCCGGCGCTCGAGGCCGGGCAGCGCCTGTTCGGCGAGAACTACGTCCAGGAATCGAAGGCCAAGTGGCCAGCCCTGCGCGAGCGCTTCCCGGATGTGGAGCTCCACCTCGTCGGCCCGCTGCAATCCAACAAGGCCCGGGAGGCGGTGGAGCTGTTCGACGTCATCCACGGCCTCGACCGGCTCTCCCTCGCGGCGGCGCTCGCCAAGGAGATCGCGCGGGTCGGACGGGCGCCCAAGCTCCTGATCCAGGTCAATACCGGCGACGAGCCGCAGAAGGGCGGCATCTCCTCGGCCCAGGTCGACACCCTGCTCTCGGAGTGCCGCGAGACCCACGGCCTCGCGATCCAGGGGCTGATGTGCATCCCGCCCGCCGAGGCGCCGCCCTCGGCCCATTTCGCCCTGCTGGCCCGGATCGCCGAGCGCCACAACCTGCCGATCCTCTCCATGGGCATGAGCGCGGACTACCCCGCGGCGATCCAGATGGGCGCGACCCATGTCCGGGTCGGCACCGCGATCTTCGGCGCCCGCCCGCGCAGGGACTAGGGCGCCGCCTCGCACCGGCGCGGTCCACCGCCAGGGCGCCGGCCAAGGCCGCGAGCGCGCTCGGGCCGGGCCGGCGGGACCGGGCCCCTTGGCTCATCCGTGTCCATGCCCCTATGGAGGGCGCAGCGCCTCGGCAGCCGGCGCTCCGGAGCGATGCGCCATGGCCACCGACCCCACCCTTCGCCTCTCCGACGCCGTCGCGGCGGGCCTCGCCCGCCGCGGCGTCCATTACGGCTGGGCGGTGGCTGCCGTGACCTTCCTGACCATGCTGGTGACGGCGGGCGCCGTCGGGGCCCCCGGGGTGCTGATCCTGCCCCTGCAGAAGGAGTTCGGCTGGGACACGGCGACGATCGGCTCGGCGCTCGCCGTGCGCCTCGTCCTGTTCGGCCTGATGGGCCCCTTCGCCGCCGCCCTGATGAACCGCTACGGCCCGCGCCGGATCGTGCTCCTGGCCCTGGCGCTCATCGCCGGCGGCCTGCTGGCCTCCTTGGGCATGACCCGGGTCTGGCAGCTCGTCCTGCTCTGGGGCGTGGTGGTGGGCATCGGCACGGGGCTCACCGCCCTGGTGCTGGCGGCAACGGTGGCGACGCGCTGGTTCTCGCGATCGCGCGGCCTCGTGGTCGGCCTCCTCACCGCCAGTTCCGCCACCGGGCAGCTCGTCGTGCTGCCCCTGCTGGCCGCCCTCACGGAGGCGCTCGGCTGGCGCGCCGCCCTCCTGGTGATCTGCGCGCTCCTCCTCGCGGCGGGCCTCGGCGTCCTCGCCCTGATGCGCGACCGGCCGGAGGATCTCGGGCTCGTGCCCTACGGCGAGACCCGTCCCCTCGCGCTCCCGGCCATGCCGGGACCGAGTGCGAACGGCGCCCTGTCCGCCCTGCGGGACGCCGCCGGCACCCGCGTGTTCTGGGTGCTGTTCGCCACCTTCTTCATCTGCGGGGCCAGCACGAACGGGCTGATCCAGACCCACTTCATCCCCCTCTGCGCCGATTACGGCATCGGGCCGGTGCAGGGGGCCAGCGTGCTCGCGGCCATGGGCGTGTTTGACTTCATCGGCACCGTGGCCTCGGGCTGGCTCTCCGACCGCTACGACAACCGCTGGCTCCTGTTCTGGTACTACGGCCTGCGCGGCCTCTCGCTGATGTTCCTGCCGTTCTCGGACTTCTCCTTCGTGGGCCTGTCGCTGTTCGCGGTGTTCTACGGCCTCGACTGGATCGCCACGGTGCCGCCCACCGTGCGGCTCACCGCGGCGCGGTTCGGGCGCGAGCGCGCCAACCTCGTCTTCGGCTGGGTCTTCGCCGGCCACCAGCTCGGCGCGGCGACGATCGCCTACGGGGCCGGCCTGTCGCGGACCGAACTCGCGAGCTACCTGCCGGCCTTCTTCGCCGCCGGGGCGCTCTGCCTCGCCGCCGCCGGGCTGATCCTCACCCTGGGCCGGCCGGCCCCGCAGGGTGTTCCCGCGGCCACACCCGCCCGCGCCTGAGCCGCGGGCCGGCCCGCCCCCGCGGGCTCTGGTCCGGATGATGCTTGGGACGGGCACCGATGTGCCGCCCTGGGTCCCGACCGATCCGTCCCAACCCCCTCCATGCCCGGCCGAATCGCCGGAAGGCCGCCGCGCCGCCCCCGTGGGGCGGGGCGACGGCCGTCGCATGGCCTGCGCCGGGGGATGCCCGGAAAAGCAGCAAATCTCTGGAAATGTCAGTGTGGGACCGGGGCGCGACCCTCAAGGCCCTGGACCTTCCGCTCAAGGTCTCGGCACTGTCCGACACAGCACCGCCACATTCACGGGCGCGCGCCCGCATGCCTGCCACGGGCGCTCGCCCGGATGCCCGATCACAGGGGACGACGACGCGATGAACTACAACTGGAACTGGGGCATCTTCTTCGAAGCCTCCCCGGAAGGCACCGGGACCTACGCGGACATGCTCCTCTCGGGCCTGATGTGGACGGTGGTGACGGCGCTCTGCGCCTGGGTCATCGCCTTCTTCCTCGGCTCGCTCATCGGCGTGATGCGGACCCTGCCTTCCAAGGTCGCCAACACCATCGGCACGACCTACGTCGAGCTGTTCCGCAACATCCCCCTGCTGGTGCAGATGTTCCTCTGGTACTTCGTCCTGCCGGAGGTGCTGCCCGAATCCTGGGGCGGCTGGATCAAGCAGCTGCCGAACGCGCCGTTCTACACGGCGGTGGTGTGCCTGGGCTTCTTCACCGCCTCCCGCGTCGCCGAGCAGGTGCGCGCCGGCATCCAGGCCCTGCCGCGCGGCCAGAAGATGGCCGGCACCGCCATGGGCCTGACGGTCTACCAGACCTACCGCTACGTGCTCCTGCCCAGCGCCTACCGGATGATCCTCCCGCCGCTGACCTCGGAATTCCTCAACAACCTCAAGAACACCTCGGTCGCCCTCACCATCGGCCTGCTCGAGCTCACCGCCCGCGCCCGCGCCATGCAGGAATTCTCGTTCCAGGTGTTCGAGGCCTTCACCGCCGCCACCGTCCTCTACGTCCTGATCAACGTCGTGGTGATCTTCACCTCCGGCTGGATCGAGCGCCGCGTCGCCGTCCCGGGCCATCGCTGAGGGTCCGCCCTCCGCCTCCTCATCCTCAAGGATCGCCGCGATGCTCGCGAATTTCGACTTCTCCGTCATCACCTCCGCGCTGCCCTACCTGTTCCTAGACGGCATGCGCTTCACCCTGACGCTGACGGCGCTCGCCGCCATCGGCGGCATCGTGCTCGGCACGCTCATCGCCATGATGCGGCTCTCCAGCATCCCGGTGATCCCGCTGGTGGCCAAGGGCTACGTCAACCTGATGCGGTCCCTGCCCCTCGTGCTGGTGATCTTCTGGTTCTACTTCCTGGTGCCCTATCTCGGGCAGTGGGTCACGGGCGCCGACCGGCCGATGACGGTGGGCGCCTTCACCTCGTCGCTGGTGACCTTCACCCTGTTCGAGGCGGCCTACTTCTCCGAGATCATGCGCGCCGGCATCCAGTCGATCCCCAAGGGGCAGGCGGCGGCGGCCTCGGCGCTGGGCCTGACCTACTTCGCCTCGATGCGCAGCGTGATCCTGCCCCAGGTGTTCCGCAACATGACGCCGATCCTGCTGACCCAGACCATCGTCCTCTTCCAGGACACCTCGCTGGTCTACGTCCTCTCGGTGACCGACTTCCTCGGCGCGGCCTCGAAGATCGCCCAGCGCGACGGCCGCCTCGTGGAAATGTACCTGTTCGCGGCCGTGGTCTACTTCGCGGTCTGCTTCGTGGCCTCCCTGGCGGTGCGCCGCCTCCAGAAGAAGATCGCCATCATCCGCTGACGCCCGGCCTCCCCTGTCCAGGCCTCCCCCGGACGAGGCGTCGCCGCACCCCAGACGAGGATTTCCGCCATGACCACGTCGCCCAACCCCACGTCGCTCAACACCGCCCAGGCCCCCGTGACCACGGGGCCCATGATCACCATGAAGTCCGTCAGCAAATGGTACGGCGACTTCCAGGTCCTCACCGATTGCAGCACCGCCGTGAACAAGGGCGAGGTGGTCGTGGTCTGCGGGCCCTCGGGTTCCGGCAAGTCGACCCTGATCAAGTGCGTCAACGCCCTCGAGCCCTTCCAGAAGGGCGAGATCGTCGTCGACGGCACGCCCGTACACGACAAGAAGACCAACCTGCCGAAGCTGCGGGCCCGGGTCGGCATGGTGTTCCAGCACTTCGAGCTGTTCCCGCACCTCTCCATCACGGAGAACCTGACCCTGGCGCAGCGCAAGGTGCTCAAGCGCGACGAGGACACCGCCCTCAAGACGGGCCTGGCGCTCCTCGACCGGGTCGGCCTCTCGGCCCATGCCAAGAAGTTTCCCGGCCAGCTCTCGGGCGGCCAGCAGCAGCGCGTGGCCATCGCCCGGGCGCTCGCCATGAACCCGGTGGTGATGCTGTTCGACGAGCCGACCTCGGCCCTCGATCCCGAGATGGTCGGCGAGGTGCTCGACGTCATGGTCCAGCTCGCCCGCGAGGGCATGACCATGATGTGCGTCACCCACGAGATGGGCTTTGCCCGCAAGGTCGCGAACCGCGTGATCTTCATGGACAAGGGCGAGATCGTCGAGGACGCCACCAAGGAAGACTTCTTCGCCAACGCCCGCTCCGAGCGCGCCCAGAACTTCCTGTCGAAGATCCTGGTGCATTGAGCGCCGCGCGCCGGGTCCGGCGCCCCGAACGCTCCCCTGCCCCCGGCGCTCGCACGAGCCGGTTCCGCCGAGACGGAACCGGCTCGTCGTCGTTTCGACTCGGCTTCGCCCCGCCGGGCGCTCCCCTGCGCGGGCGGATCGTCCGGTACCCGGACGGTCCCGGCCCTGCTGTCCGAGCGCTGCGTCGCCCCCGCGTGGGCCAACGCCGTCGGCCCCGGTCTGGAAAGCCAGACAAAAAAATTCAAACCCGTAACAAATATCGCAGACCAAAAACCTTCGGCTCAGGCGAAGCCGTTGCCAGACAACGCGAAAAGCGATTGGGTGGGGTTGGCACGAACGCTGCTGGCGAACGCACGCTGCCGACGCACGAACGCCGCTGAAGCGTGGCCAGCCAAAGGGCGGACGACGAGAGCCGCTGAAAAATCAAGGAGGATGCCATGGAGCGGAACCGCGACCTCGATCCCGTCGAGACGCAGGAATGGCTCGATTCGCTGGACGGCGTCCTCGACGTCGACGGGCCGGAGCGGGCCCACTACCTGATCGAGCAGGTGATCGACGGGGCCCGCAAGAAGGGCGCGCCCGTCCCGTATTCCGCCAACACCGCCTACCTGAACACGATCCTGCCCGAGAAGCAGGACCCGCATCCCGGCGACCGGGCGATCGAGCACCGCATCCGCTCGGCCATCCGCTGGAACGCCATCGCGATCATCCTGCGGGCCAACAAGGATTCGTCCGAGCTCGGCGGCCACATCGCCAGCTTCCAGTCGGCCGCGACCCTCTACGACACCGGCTTCATGCACTTCTGGCGGGCGGCCGACGCCAGCCACGGCGGCGACCTCATCTACGTGCAGGGCCACTCCTCGCCGGGCGTCTATGCCCGCGCCTTCCTGGAGGGCCGCCTCACCGAGGACCAGCTCCTCGGCTTCCGGCAGGAGGTCGGCGGCAAGGGCCTGTCGTCCTATCCCCATCCCTGGCTGATGCCGGATTTCTGGCAGTTCCCCACCGTCTCCATGGGCCTCGGGCCCCTGATGGCGATCTACCAGGCGCGCTTCCTGCGCTACCTGCACCACCGCAACCTCGCGCAGACGGACGGCCGCAAGGTCTGGGCCTTCATGGGCGACGGCGAGATGGACGAGCCGGAGAGCCTCGGCGCCATCGCGCTCGCGGCCCGGGAAAAGCTCGACAACCTCGTCTTCGTCATCAACTGCAACCTGCAGCGCCTCGACGGCCCGGTGCGCGGCAACGGCAAGATCGTCCAGGAGCTCGAGGCCGATTTCCGCGGCGCCGGCTGGAACGTCATCAAGGTGCTGTGGGGCTCGGGCTGGGACGCCCTGATCCAGCGCGACGGCACCGGCATGCTGGCGCGCCTGATGGAGGAATGCGTCGACGGCGAGTACCAGGACTTCAAGTCGAAGAACGGCGCCTACATCCGCGAGCACTTCTTCGGGCGCTACCCCGAGACCGCGGCCCTGGTGGCCGACATGAGCGACGACGACATCTGGCGCCTCACCCGCGGCGGCCACGACCCGCGCAAGGTCTTCGCCGCCTACAGCGCCGCCTCCAAGCACAAGGGCCAGCCAACCCTCATCCTCGCCAAGACGGTCAAGGGCTACGGCATGGGCGAGTCCGGCGAGGGCCAGAACATCACCCACCAGCAGAAGAAGATGGGCGAGGCGGTGCTGCGCCAGTTCCGCGACCGCTTCCAGATCGACCTGAGCGACGACCAGCTGAAGGAGATCCCCTTCATCAAGTTCCCCGAGGGCAGCCCCGAGCACCGCTACCTGATGGCGCGGCGGGAAGCCCTGGGCGGTCCCCTCCCGGCCCGGCGGCGCACCTCGCAGGCCCTGGAGATCCCGCCGCTCTCGGCCTTCTCGGCCCAGCTCAAGGAGACCGCGGGCCGCGAGATCTCCACCACCATGGCCTTCGTGCGCATCCTCAACACGCTGCTGCGCGACAAGAACATCGGCAACCGCATCGTGCCGATCGTGCCCGACGAGAGCCGCACCTTCGGCATGGAGGGCATGTTCCGCCAGTTCGGCATCTTCTCCCAGGTCGGCCAGCTCTACCGGCCGGAGGATGCCAACCAGCTCATGTACTACAAGGAGGACAAGAACGGTCAGATGCTCCAGGAGGGCATCAACGAGCCGGGGGCGATGTCGTCCTGGATCGCGGCCGCGACCTCCTACTCGCATTCCGACGCGCCGACGATCCCGTTCTACGTCTACTACTCGATGTTCGGCTTCCAGCGGGTCGGCGACCTCGCCTGGGCGGCGGGCGACATGCGGGCGCGGGGCTTCCTCATCGGCGGCACCGCCGGGCGCACCACCCTCAACGGCGAGGGCCTGCAGCACGAGGACGGCCACAGCCACCTGATCTCGTCCACCATCCCGAACTGCGTCTCCTACGACCCGACCTTCTCCTACGAGGTGGCGGTGATCGTGCAGGACGGCCTGCGCCGGATGTATGCCGAGCAGGAGGACGTGTTCTACTACATCACCGTGATGAACGAGAACTACGAGCACCCCGGCATGCCGGAGGGCGCCGAGGCCGACATCATCAAGGGCATGTACCTCTTCAAGGACGGCCCGAAGGAGACGACCCAGGGCCACCGGGTCCAGCTCCTGGGCTCGGGCACCATCCTGCGGGAGGTCATCGCCGCGGCCGAGCTGCTGGAGCGGGATTTCGGGATCGCGTCGGACATCTGGAGCTGCCCGAGCTTCACCGAGCTGCGCCGCGACGCCATGGCGGCGGAGCGCTGGAACCTCCTGCACCCGCTGGAGGGCCGGCGCCTCTCCCACGTGGAGACCTGCCTGACCGGCCGCACCGGCCCGGTCATCGCGGCCACCGACTACATGCGCCTGTTCGCCGACCAGATCCGCACCTGGGTTCCGGGCCGCTACCGCGTGCTCGGCACCGACGGCTTCGGCCGCTCGGACTACCGGGCCCGCCTGCGCGACTTCTTCGAGGTCAACCGGCACTGGGTCGTGGTGGCGGCCCTGCACAGCCTCGCCGAGGACAGCGTGATCCCGGCCCAAACCGTGGCCGACGCCATCGCCAAGTACGGCATCGACACGGACCGACCGGCACCCTGGACCGTCTGATTCCGGCGCCGGCCGCCCGCCCGCGGCCGGCGCCCCGACCCTTTCCGCCATCATCGACGATAAGCGACCGCACGAGGGGGCCCGCGAGAGGCCTCGACTCAGAGCCAGGGAGAACGCGCAGTGGGCATCGAGATCCAGATCCCGGACATCGGCGACTTCAAGGACATCCCGATCATCGAGATCCACGTGAAGGAGGGCGACACGATCGGGCCCGACGACCCGCTGGTCTCGCTGGAATCCGACAAGGCGACCATGGACGTGCCCTCGCCGAGCGCCGGCGTGGTGGAGCGGATCCTGGTCAAGCTCGGCGACAAGGTCAGCGAAGGCTCGCCGCTCCTCGTGTTCAAGGGCGAGGGCGCCAAGGGTGATACGGCCGGCGCCGCGAAGGCCGCCGAGGCCCCGGCCGGCGCCGATGGCGCAGCCCTGCTGGCCAAGCAGGAGCCGGCCCCGACCCCAAGCCCGGCCCCAAGCCCGGCCCCGGCCGCCGCGCCTGCCCCGTCGCCCGCCCCGGCCGGCACCCTGCCCGACTTCTCCCAGGTCCATGCCAGCCCCGGCGTGCGGCGCCTCGCCCGCGAACTCGGCCTCGACCTAAGCGCGGTGAAGGGCACCGGCGAGAAGGGCCGGATCACCAAGGAGGACGTGAAGGGCCATCTCACCCGCTCGGCCGCCCCCGCGGCCGCCGGCACGGCGGCGTTCCAGGGCGGCGGCATGGGCATCCCGGAGATCCCGGCGGTGGACTTCGCCAAGTTCGGCCCGATCGAGACCCAACCCCTGTCGCGGATCAAGAAGATCTCCGGCGCGCACCTGCACCGGTCCTGGCTCAACGTGCCGCTGGTCACCCACCAGGACGAGTCGGACATCACCGAGACCGACGCCTACCGCCGGGAGCTCGACGCCCAGGGCAAGGAGCTCAAGGACAAGGGCTACCGCGTCACCCTGCTGGCCTTCCTGATCAAGGCCGCGGTCTCTGGCTTACGCAAGCATCCCGAGTTCAACGCCTCGCTGTCGCCTGAGAAGGACGCCCTGATCCTCAAGCGCTACTACAACATCGGCGTGGCGGTCGACACGCCGGACGGCCTCGTCGTCCCGGTCATCAAGGAGGCCGACCGCAAGGGCCTCGTCGAGATCAGCCGCGATCTCGGTGCGATCTCGGCCAAAGCCCGCGACGGCAAGCTCTCGGCGGCCGACATGCAGGGCGCCACCTTCTCGATCTCGAGCCTGGGCGGCATCGGCGGCACCGCCTTCACGCCGCTGGTCAACGCCCCGGAGGTCGCGATCCTCGGCGTCGCCCGCTCCAAGATGAGCCCGGTCTGGAACGGCACCGAGTTCGCGCCGCGCCTGATCGTGCCGCTCTCGCTCTCCTACGACCACCGCGTCATCGACGGGGCGCTCGCCGCGCGCTTCACCCGCCACCTCGCCCACGTCCTCGAGGACGTCCGGCGCCTCGTCGTCTGACGAAGGCCGGCCCACGCGACCCAACGAGCGAGGTGACCCGATGAGCAGCAACGACGTCCACCTGCCGGATATCGGCGACTTCAAGAACGTGCCCGTGATCGAGGTCAGCGTCGGCCCCGGCGCTGTGATCGCGCTCGACGACGTGATCATCGTGCTGGAATCCGACAAGGCCACCATGGACATCCCGTCCCCGGTGGCCGGCACGGTGGCCGAGGTGCGGATCAAGCCCGGCGACACGGTGAGCCAGGGCGACCTGATCCTGGTGATGGCCGAGGCCGCCGCCACCGGTGCGCCGAAGCCCACCGTGACGGACACCACCAAGGCGGGCGCGGGGGCGTCCGCAAACGGCGCGGGCGTCCCAGGCCACGCCCCGGGCGAGGGTCAGGCCGGCTACGGCTCCTCGGCCGCCGCCACCGGCGGGGCGGCCCCGGCCCCGGCCCCGACGGCGGCGGCCCACGTCTCCGGCGAGGCGATGCGGGCCCAGGTGCTCGTCATCGGGGCTGGGCCGGGCGGCTACACCGCCGCCTTCCGGGCGGCCGATCTCGGGCAGTCGGTGGTGCTGGTCGAGCGCTGGCCGAGCCTCGGCGGCGTCTGCCTCAACGTGGGCTGCATCCCCTCGAAGGCCCTGCTGCACGCGGCCAAGGTCATCGACGAGAGCCACGCCATGGCGGCGCACGGCATCTCCTTCACCGCGCCGCAGATCGACATCGACAAGCTGCGCGAATGGAAGGACGGGGTGGTCAAGCGTCTCACCGGCGGCCTCACCGGGCTCGCCAAGCAGCGCAAGGTCACGGTGGTGACGGGCGAGGCCCGCTTCGTCTCACCCCATCAGGTCGCGGTCGCGCACGAGGGCCGGACCCGCGTGATCGGCTTCGACCACGCCATCATCGCGGCCGGCTCCGAGCCCGTGCGGATGCCCTTCATCCCGCACGACGACCCGCGCGTCCTCGACTCGACGGGGGCGCTGGAACTCGACGGGGTGCCGGCCCGCCTCCTCGTGATCGGCGGCGGCATCATCGGGCTGGAGATGGCCACCGTCTACCACGCGCTGGGCTCGAAGGTGACCATCGTCGAGCTGATGGACCAGATCATCCCGGGTGCGGACAAGGACATGGTCACGCCGCTGATGAAGCGGATCGCGAAGCAGTACGAGGCGATCCACCTCAAGGCCAAGGTCACCGCCGTGGAGGCGACCCCGGCGGGGCTGAAGGTCTCGTTCGAGGGCGGCACGGCGCCGGCCAGCGACACCTTCGACAAGGTGCTGGTCTCGGTGGGGCGGCGCCCCAACGGCCAGCGCATCGGCGCGGAGGCGGCGGGGGTCGCCGTCGACGGGCGCGGCTTCATTCCCGTGGACCGGCAGATGCGCACCAACGTGCCCCACATCTTCGCCATCGGCGACGTGGTCGGCCAGCCGATGCTGGCCCACAAGGCGACGCACGAGGGCAAGGTCGCGGCCGAGGTCGCCGCCGGCAAGTCCAGCGCCTTCGACGCCAAGGTGATCCCCTCGGTGGCCTACACGGACCCCGAGGTGGCCTGGGTCGGCATGACCGAAAACGAGGCCAAGGCGAAGGGCATCAAGGTCGGCAAGGGCGTGTTCCCCTGGGCCGCCTCCGGGCGCTCCCTGGCCCTGGGGCGCGAGGAGGGCCTGACCAAGGTCCTGTTCGACCCCGAGACGGACCGCATCCTCGGCTGCGGCATCGTCGGCCCGTCGGCCGGCGACCTCATCGCGGAGGCGGCCCTCGCCATCGAGATGGGGGCGGATGCCGAGGATATCGGCCTGACCATCCATCCGCACCCGACCCTGTCGGAGACGATCGGCTTGGCGGCGGAGGCCTTCGAGGGCACCATCACCGACCTCTACATGCCCCGGAAGGACGGGCCGAAAAAGGCCGGTCACTGAGGCCGGGCGTTCGCGCCGCGGCTTCGGGATCGGCAGCGCCTTCGGGACGGGCGCCGCATCGGGAAGACAGGACCGCGCCACGACCGGCGCGGTCCGCGCGGAGCCCGTCCCGGCTCCGGCTTCGGGAGACCCGCGGATGTCATCGAACGAGCCCGAGACCACACCCGATTCCCGCCCCGAGCCCGGCCCGGCGCCCGAGACAGACCCGGCCCTCCGGCGCGCCGAGGCCGCCCGCGAGGCCGTCACGGAGGCCCTGGAAGACCATCTGGATCGCCTGGCCACCTTGGGTCGGGCGGCCCGCACCGACCTCGACGCCGACCTTCAGGCCGCTGGCCGGCTGGTGGCCCGCACCACCCACCGGCAGCTCGCCGCCAACCTCGCTCTGGTGGAGGGCCTGATGGCCGCGCGGACCCTGTCCGCGATGCTCCAGCTCCAGCAGGATTTCCTGCGCCGGCAAATGGACTGGGCCCTGGGCGATTGGGAGCGGATGCGGGCCCAGGCCCTCGACTTGCTGAAGGAGGGCCGCCAGGGAGCGGAGGAGCCGGATGCCGGCCCGCCCGGCGCCGACCGGCCCGACCGCTCCTGAACCCGCGCGCCCGACGGGGCCTTTGGCCCGACCGCCCGCCGGAAGCGCGTGGCGATCGTCTCCGGCGGCCCGGCGCCGCGCGCTCCCGACACGCCGGCCGGACGCTTGCTAAGCCGGCAATTCTTCCCCGAGATAGCCGGTCAGCCCCAAAGCCAGATGGTCGAACAGCGCGCGGATGCGGCGGGTGGTGCGCAGGTCCTCGTGCATGACGAGCCAGATCTCGATCTCGGCCAGCACGAGGCCGGGCAGGACCGGCACGAGGTCCGGGTCGCGGCGGGCGACGCCCTCCTGGCAATAGCCGATGCCGAAGCCGGCGCGGAGGGCCGCCAGCAGGCCGAGGTCGTCGTCGCAGGCGAAGGCGAAGGTGAGGTCGTGGCCGAGCGTCGGGCGCACCCGCGCGGCGTGGACCGCCCGGCCGATCAGGCTGTGGCGCCCGAGCTCCGCCGCCGTCGCGGGCAGGCCCCGGCGCGCGGCGTAGGTTCGGTGGGCGTAGAATCGGATCGGCGCCGTGCCGATGCGCCGGGCCACCAGGGCGCCCTGGGTCGGGGCCACGTTGCGCACGGCGAGGTCGGCGTCGCGGCGCAGCAGGTCTTCGGTGCGGTCGCTCAGCGAGAGTTCGAGGTCGACCCCCGGATGGGCCGCGTGGAAGCGGGCGAGCATCGGCGGCAGCACCACGCCGCCTAGGAAGGTGCTGGCGGTGAGGCGGACGCGGCCCCGCATGGCGCCGGTCTCGCCGGAGGCCCGGCGCAGGAGGGCCGCCGCCGCCGCGGCCATGGCCTCCGCCTGGGGCACCAGGTCGAGGGCCCGGTCGGTGGGCCGCAGGCCGTCGCGGGCCCGGGTGAACAGGGTCGCGCCGAGGCTCCGCTCCAGGGCGGCGATCTGCCGGCCGAGGGTCGGCTGGGTCAGCCGCAGCTCGCGCGCCGCCCCGGACAGGCTGCCCGCCCGCATCACCCCGAGAAATGCCCGCCACAGGTGCCAGTCCGGTTCGTCCATACGGTTTCGTATGGCAACCCGCCGTCTTTCGGCAATGGGCGTTCAGCCCCGTCCCCCGCATCCTCCGGGGCGTTCTCAACGGAGGAGACGGCGATGACGGACAGGCTGGCACTGGTGACCGGGGCGACGGGGGGCATCGGCGGGGCGGTGGCGGAGGCGCTGCTCCGGCACGGCTGGCGGGTGCGCGGGCTGGCGCGCGATCCCGGGCGGGCGCGCCGGAGCGGCCCCGCGGGCGTCGACTGGGTCGCGGGCGATGCCCTGCGGGAGGCCGACCTGGTGGCGGCGGTGCGGAGCGCCCGCATCCTGTTCCACGGGGTTAACCCGCCCGGCTACCGCGACTGGCGCGGCCTCGCCCTGCCCATGCTGGCCCACGCGATCACGGCGGCGCGCGGGGCGGGCGCCCGCCTCGCCCTGCCGGGCAACCTCTACGTCTACGGCCCCGAGGCCGGGCCGTGCCTTACCGAGGCGGCGCCGCGCCGGCCCCGCACCCGCAAGGGCGCGGTCCGGGTCGAGATGGAGGCGATGCTGGAGGCCGCCGCAGATCTCGACCACCTAATCGTCTACGCTGGCGACTTCTTCGGGCCGCGCGCCCCGAGCTCCTGGGTGACCAAGGTGCTGATGCGCGAGGGCCGGCCCCTGCGGCGGGTGGCGACGCCCGAGGTCCCGGGGGCGGGGCACGCCTGGGCCTACCTGCCCGACCTCGCCGAGACCTTCGCGCGCCTCCTCGACGGGGAGGCGACCCTGCCGCGCCACCTGCGCCTGAACTTCCGGGGGCATCACCTGCAGGGGCGCGCCATGGCGGAGGCGGTGGCCGAGGCGGCGAGCCTTGCCGACGGCCGCCGGCCGCCGGTCCGGCCCTTCGCCTGGGCGCCGGTCTATGGCGGGGCGCCCTTCGTTACCTTCCTGCGCGAGGTGATCGAGATGCGCTACCTCTGGTCGACCACCCTGGAGCTCGACAATGCCCGCCTCGTCGCCCGGCTCGGGGCGGAGCCGCACACGCCCCTCGCCGACGCGGTGGCGGCGAGCCTCGCCGCCCTGCGCGCACGGGCGGCCTGAACCCGGTTCAGCCGATCTGCATCCGGGTGCCCGGGCCGACCCGGCGCAGGAGGCGGACGAGGTCGGCCCGGCGCAGGGCGACGCAGCCCTCGGTGGGCAGGAAGCCGCCCCGCGCCACGTGCAGGAAGATCGCCGAGCCGCGGCCGGGCCGGATCGGACCGCGATTGTGGTCGAGGTCGACCACGAGGTCGTAGAGCCCGTCCTCCCGCCACATCCGCTCGTGCCCGACCCCCGGCGCGGGCAGGCGGATCGGCCGGTTGTAGCGCCGGTCGCGGGCGTCGTCGCACCAGCCGTCGCCGGGGGCGCTCGGGCGCAGGGGGAGGGGGCTCGCCGGCCGGTTCGCGAAGTGGTCCGGCCGGTAGACCCCGCCGCGCAGGCGGACCGTGCCCCGGGGCGAGGCGCCGTCGCCCTCGCGCTTCACCTGCACGATCCCGCTCCGCCCGAGGGCGCAGGGGATGATGGCGGCGCCCGCGAGGAGCTGGCCCCGGCTCCGGTCCGTCACCAGGGCGCGGACGCGAAGGCGGGGGAGGGTGGTGGGCGTCGGGGGACGCTGCCGCGTCGAGGTCGGGGTCCGCTTCATGGGGCGCTTATCGCGCGGGCCCGCGCGGCTGCCAAATCCGGCCGGCCCCATCCGGCCGCACCCCGCGCGAAACGGCGACGGGACCAATTGGCGGCTACATCCGCTGAAACTTTTCTTGGGGCTTCACCGTTTCCGCAGTGTTAGGCTGCGCACAACCGTATTGTGCGCAGCCCGGATTGTTGGTTTAATGACCCCGGTGTGATTTCCTGACGGCAAGACGATGCCCGCGTGTCATCATCGTGCCTCGGGATCGCGGCGTCACCGTCGATCCTGTCTCTCACCGCCCGCCCGCGGACCCGAACACCGCTGGCGGATCCTGCAAACTGCCTGAAAGTCCTTCGGTCGATGCCGAATACCCATCGCCTGCTGATCTGCGACGACGATGCCTCGCTGCGCGAGACGCTGATGGAGCAGCTCGATCTCTACGACGAATTCACCGTGCTGACCGCCCTGGACGGACAGAGCGCGATCACCCGCGTCACGGAGGATCGGATCGATCTGGCGGTGATGGATGTCGGCCTGCCCGACATGGACGGGCGCGAGGCCGTGCGGGCCATGCGCCGCGGCGGCTATCGCGGCCCCGTCATCATGCTGACGGCGCAGGATTCCGAGGACGACACCGTCGAGGGCCTGGAGGCGGGCGCCAACGACTACGTCACCAAGCCCTTCAAGTTCGCCGTCCTGCTGGCGCGCATCCGCGCCCACCTGCGCAGCCACGAGGCCAGCGAGGACGCGGTGTTCCAGATCGGCCCCTACACCTTCCGGCCCGGCGCCAAGCTCCTGGTGGGCGAGCGCGGCTCGAAGCTGAAGCTCACCGAGAAGGAGACCGCGATCCTGCGCTTCCTCTACCGGGCCGGGCGCGAGGTGGTCGGCCGCGACACGCTGCTGGCCGAGGTCTGGGGCTACAACGCCCAGGTCACCACCCACACCCTCGAGACGCACATCTACCGCCTGCGCCAGAAGATCGAGCCGAACCCGGCGCTCGCCGCGATCCTCGTCACCGAGGGCGGCGGCTACAAGCTGCTGCCGTAGGGGAGCGTCCGGCGATCCCGGCCCCCGCACGGGGGGGCGCACGGGGGCGTCGACCTCCGGCGGCGACGCGTCCGGGCCTGCCTCGGCGCGGCGTCCCCGCCGTTTCGCCCGCCGGCCGGTTCGGCTAAGCTCCCCCGACAGCGCGGCCAAGGACGGGACGGCAGGTGGGGCTCGACGACGACATCGCGATTCTGAGCGCCGCGCCGCTGTTCGGCTTCCTGGGCCGGGATGCCCTCCGCCTGCTCTCTTTCGCCGCCGAGCGCCGCAGCCTCGCGGCGGGCGAGCGCCTGTTCGCGCGCGGGGAGCGCGGCGACGGCGGCTTCGTGGTGATGTCGGGCACCCTGACGCTGACCCCGCGGGGGGACCGTGCGTCCCCCGTCACGGTCGGGCGCTCCAGCCTGATCGGGCGCCTGGCCCTGTTCCAGCGCGGCGAGCGTCCCTGCGACGCCGACGCGGCGAGCCCCGCCGAGGTGGTCCGCATCACCCCGACCCTGATGCGCCGGGTGCTGGAGGAGTTTCCCGACGCCGCCCGCGCGATCCACGGCGAACTGCGCGCCGACCTCGCCGCGTTCGCGGGCGACCTCGTCCGCCTCGGCGACCGGTTCGACCGCATCGCGCCGTAGCCGCCTGCATCCGGTCGCGCCCCCCGTCCGTGGCGGCCCACGGCTTTCGCCCCCGATCCGGTGACGGAGCCGGCGCGGGGCCCTCGTCACCGCCGCCGCAGGTCCACGGACCGTCGCGGTCGCGATGCGCCGGCGGGGCGCCCGTGGCGCGGGCCGTCGAGGGATCTTCGATTTCCACAGGCTATAGGCCTAGTCGAGTCCGGACAAAGACACTAAGTCCGACTCGGCCCCAGGCTCCTGATCCGTCCGACGGGATGGAAGGAGCCTGTCGCGTCATCGGTGATCATCGATCAGATTGAGGATACACTGTCATGAACGGCGTCAAAATGGTCCTGGCCGGATGTCTCGTCAGTGGTTGGGCGTGGCTCGTGGTGCCCGCGCAGGCTCAGGAGAGCCTGCGGACGGCGATCGTCGCGCAACACGCCGCCCATAGCGCGAATGTTCGTGCCATTCAGTCTCGCAGAGACGTGCATGCCGCGAACGTTGCTGCGCTCCACGGTGATTTCGGTGCGGCGCGGGTGTTCTCGCACGCCGCCGCCGTCCGGCAGGCGCAATCCGACGGAGACGCCCGGTTCGCGGATCGCGCCGATCGAGCCGCGCGCATCCAGCGCTTCTACGGGGAGTGAACGACGGTCGCCCCCGGCTCGGTCGCCCGCGACCCCCTCGGGGGCGGTCCGAGCCGGGGCCTCGCCCCGGAGCGAGGCCGACCGTTGTGAGGGTCGAACCGCCTCGCGGAAACCCTTTGTGATGGAATCGGGCGCATGCTCGGCCGGACGTGACATCCGGCGCCCGTGACTCCCCGGTTCGGGCTCACGGGCCCGGGCCCCGTGCGCCTCCGGGCCCGGGTCGTCGCCCGGCGGAGGGGCATGCGATGGCGGAGCGCCAGGAGGATCAACCGATGAGCCGGAGGACGCAGACGGCGGCCGTCGCCTTCTTCGCCCTGGCGGTCATGGGCGCGGGCTACCTGATCTACGAGCAGTCGACCCGCCTGCTGGTCTGCTACGAGACCAACGCCACCCTGCCCGACGAGGCCTATGTCGACATCATGATCCGCGACATCGTCAGGAACGGCGATCACGGCGGACGGGCCTATGCCAACCGGCTCGACTATCTCGGGGACAAGACCGAGTGCTGCACCATCGAGCGGGTGCCCAGCGCCATCGCCGAGGGGCGCCCGGGCCGGCGCGAGGTCGCCGTCTCGGCCAAGTACTACAACACCGCCATGAGGGACTATTTCCTCATCGAGCGCCGCTACGACGCCTGCGGCCATGCCAGCGCCAAGCCCATGACGACCGGCTGAGCCCAGCCGGATGGGACGGCCGCCCGGGCCGCCCCACGGACCGCAGCCGCGAAGGTGACAGGCCGGACGGGCTTTTGTAAGCACGGGGCCCGTCCCGATCCGTTGCCGGAACCTGCCCCATGTCGCACCCCGCGTCCCCCACCGACCTCGCCGCCACCATCGAGACCGCCTGGGAGGAGCGCGCCGGCATCGACACCGGCACCAAGGGCGCCGTGCGCGAGGCCGTCGACGCGGCCCTCGACCTCCTGGATTCCGGCAAGGCCCGGGTCGCCGAGAAGGTCGGCGACGACTGGCAGGTCAACCAGTGGCTCAAGAAGGCGGTGCTGCTCTCCTTCCGCCTCAACGACATGGAGATCATCCATGGCGGCCCCGACGGCGCGACCTGGTGGGACAAGGTGCCCTCGAAGTTCGAGGGCTGGAAGAAGAAGCAGTTTCGCGAGGCCGGCTTCCGGGCCGTGCCCGGCTGCGTCGTGCGCCGCGGCTCCTACATCGCCCCCGGCGCCGTGCTGATGCCGAGCTTCATCAACCTCGGCGCCCATGTGGGCGAGGGCACCATGGTCGACACCTGGGTCACCATCGGCTCCTGCGCCCAGGTGGGGAAGAACTGCCACATCTCCGGCGGCGCCGGCATCGCGGGCGTGCTCGAGCCGCTCCAGGCCAACCCGGTCATCATCGAGGACAACTGCTTCATCGGCGCCCGCGCCGAGGTGGCCGAGGGCGTGATCGTCGGCGAGGGCAGCGTGCTCTCCATGGGCGTCTACATCGGCGCCTCGACCAAGATCATCGACCGGACCACCGGCGAGGTGATGTACGGCCGCGTGCCGCCCTACTCGGTGGTGGTCTCCGGCACCACGCCGGGCAAGGACCTGCCCGACGGCAGCCCCGGCCCGGGCCTGTACTGCGCGGTGATCGTCAAGCGCGTCGATGCCGGCACCCGCGCCAAGACCGCCATCAACGAACTCCTGCGCACCTGATCCCGGGGGCGTCGCCGGGTCGCTCGACCGGGGTCCGGGCGAAGCCCCATTCGGGGCGGCGCTCGGTCGCGTGCCGGTGCGGCCGGCCATGCCCCATCTGGTGGCGGTGACATCGGCCCGGATGCGAGGGAGAGGCGTAACGATGATCGACCCGGCCCATTCCGCCCGCAGCTTCGCGCTGACCTTCGCCGGGCGTCGCGTGCCGACGCCCTACGACGTCGTCGGCAGCGGCCCCGAGGCCCTGCTGCTGCCGGCCCTGTCCTCGATCTCGGCCCGGGTCGAGATGCGGCCCCTGGCTAAGGACCTCGGCCATGCCTATCGCTGCCTCGTGCCGGACTGGCCGGGCTTCGGCGACCATGTCCGCGCCCGGGTGCCGATGAATCCGGAGACGATGCACGCCTTCCTGGACGCCCTGCTGGCGGCGGCCCCCGGGCCCTACGCCCTCGGGGTCGGGGCCGGCCACGCCGCCGGCTACCTCGTGGCCGCCGCCCGGCGCCATCCCGGGGCCTTCGCGCGCCTCGTCCTCGTCGCCCCGACCTGGCGGGGGCCCCTGCCCACCGCCCTCGGGCCGGAGCGCCGGGGCCTGTTCGCCGGCCTGCGCCGGGCCGTCGAGTTGCCGCTCCTGGGCGACGCCCTCTACCGCATCAACATCAGCCGCCCCGTCATCGGCCGGATGATGCGCGCCCACGTCTATGCCGACCCCGACCACGTCACGCCCGGGGTCATCGCCGACAAGCACGCCATCACCCGCCAGAACGGCGGGCGCTTCGGCACCGCCGCCTTCGTCACCGGTGGCCTCGACCCGTTCGCGACTCGCCGGGACTTCCTCGACCTGTTCGAGGCCCCCGGCCTGCCGCCGGTCCTGGTCCTGCGGCCGGAGCGGGCGCCGCGCCGCTCCGGCGCCGAGATGGACGCGCTGATCGCCACCGGCCGGGTCGCCCGGGCCTCGGTGCCGGGGGCGCTCAGCCCGCACGAGGAATATCCGGGCGAGGTCGCGGCCGCGATCCGCGCCGGCTGAGCGGCGCGGGGCGACCCCCCCGCGACCTCGACACGACCCCGCCGGTATACCGGCGCGTCCCTCAGCCCCGCCGCAGCAGGCGTCCGCCGACGAGCCCGTTGGCCCCGATCACGAGACCGACCACGAGCGCGTGCAGGGCGAGGTCCGTCGCGGTGGCGTCGTGCGGATGGAACGGCACCAGGAGCGCCGCCGCGGCCGCCGCCGCCGAGAGCCCCGCCAGCGCCGCCGTGAGGTTGGGGCGCAGGGGACAGGCCCGCCGCAGCATCCAGACGAGGACCAGCGACAACGGAAGCGAGACGGCGAGCAGGAAGGCGACGCACCCCCCGGTCTGGTGCATGTCGGCGGGGTCGGCCCCGGGGACCGCCCAGTCGCGCAGGCAGCCGGCGCCGCTGGCCCCGATCCAGAATGCGGCCGGCGCCAGGGGCAGGAGCGCCCAGGCGGAGGCGCGCCCCGGCACGCTGGTCTGGAAGGCGGCGACCGCCGCCGCGACGGCGGTCAGCACCGCGCCGAGGGCGGCGTAGCGCAGATCGGCCACCGCCATGCGGATGCGCAGGGCCTCGAGATCGGCGAAGGGCATCAGGGCGAGCCCCAGCCCGACGGCGGCCGCGCACCAGGCGAGCGCCCGAAAGGCCGGCCCGGGCAGGCGCCGGACGGGCCGCAGACCGCCGGCGAGGCTGTCCATCAGGCGGTCATGCGAAGACGTGCGGGCCGTGTCAGACATCGTGGGTTCCTCGCTCGCCCGGCCGGGACGCGGCCTCGTCCCGGTCCGCGGAACCCGATCCCAGCGTCCGTCGCAGGGCCTTCAAGGCCCGGTGCAGGTTGACCTTCAGGGCACCCTTGGTGCGCCCCGTCAGGGCGGCCGTCTCCTCCAGGCTGCGCTCCTGAAGGGCGAGATGCTCCACGGCCTGGCGCTGGCCATCCGGCAGGGCGGCGACGGCCCGGGCCAGGACCCGCTCCCGGTCGCGCGCCTCCAGGCGGTGGCCCGGCGCCGGCCCGCGATCGACCTCCGCCTCGTAGGCGATGGGGTCGTGGACTTCCCGCGGGCGGCGACTCGCCCGGCGCATCCCGTCGATGGCCCGGCGCTGGGTGATGGCGCGCAGCCAGGGCAGGAAGGGCCGGGCCGGATCGTAGCTCGCCCGCGCCCGGTGGATCGTCAGCAGCACGTCCTGCACCACATCGTCCACCGCCTCCGCCCGGACCCCCTGCGCCCGCGCCAGTCCGGCGATCACCGGAAGGCAGTCGCGCAAGAGGCGGCGATAGGCCTCCGCGTCGCCCGCCTGGGCGGCCGCCATATCGCACGCCAGAGCCTGATCCCGGCTCATGCGCTCGGTGAGCCCGCTGGCCGCCGCGGCGGGCCGGGCGACCGTCGCCCAGCCGAAGGGGTCGCGGGCCTGCGGGGGCGGCCGATCGTGTCCGGCCGGGACGGCACAGGCCATCGGGGGTGCTCCATGATCCGAGAGGTCGACATCCGGCATGTCGGCTCTCTCGCATCAGGCTTGTTCGCGCCGGGCTTCCCCGAGGTTACCGAGCGCATGGGACCGACGTCACGATCGTCGCCCTCTCACTCGGCCAAGCGGAAGCGGTCGACCTCGCGCAGCAGCTCGAGGAAGGCGCGGGCGCCGTGGTCGAGGGCACGATCCCCGGCTTCCGCGGTACCGAGGCGGGCGTCGCCGATGGCGCCGGCCGGGTTGAGATCTTCCGCCCGCCAGGCGAAGGCGGCGGGACGGCCCGCGCGCAGATGGGTGAAGGTCCGCTCCATCGCCAGCGTGCGCGGCGTGAAATCCGCGATCTCGGAACGCCGCACCAGATCCGGCCGCAGGGCCAGCATCAGGGCGGTCTCGATACCGCCGCCATGGATGCCATGACGGATCTCCGCCTCGGGGAACAGCCCGTCGGGATAACCGAACCGACTCCAGGCGGTGGTCACCGCCACCATGGCGTGGCGCCCGCGCAGATCCCCCGCCACGAGGTCGATCAGGCCGCTGTTGCCACCATGCGAGGTCACGATGACGAGCTTGCCGCAGCCGCCGCGGCGGACGGCATCGCCGATCCCGGTCCAGGCCTGCAGGGCCGTCGCGGTGGTCAGCGACAGGGTCCCGGGAAAACCCTCGTGCTCATCCGACTTGCCGACGACCTGGACCGGCAGGAGCAGGACGTCGAGATCTTGGGCCGGCAACGTCATGAGACGCGCGAGATAGCCCTCGGCGATGATCGCGTCGGTGGCCAGCGGCAGGTGCGGGCCGTGCTGCTCGATGGCGGCGACGGGCAGCACCGCGATCGTGCGACCCATGTCGCGATCCCGGATCTCGTCCGTCGTCAACTCGGCCCATTGGCGTATCGGCATCGCCGCTCTCCTCGGGCGAAGCGATCGAGACGCCGCGCGCCATCCTGCGTGCCACGGAAACCACGCCTCATCCAAGAGGGGCTGCCGCACCCTCGAACGCGAAGCGGGCCGGGGCGCGTAAACGCCCCGGCCCGCTTCTCAGGCGATGAATCGATGATTCAGCGGGTGCGGCGCAGGAGCCAGCCGGCGCCGAAGGCGGCCGCGGCCACGAGGAGGAGGGTGGCACCCTTGTTCTCGTCGGCCCGGCGGGCGATGGCGCGGCCGCGTCGCACGGCCTCGTCCTGGTAGAGCCGGCCGCGGTCCTGGAGGTTGCCCGCGATGGCCCGGCCCCTGTGGCGGGCCTCGTCGACACGGTGGGCTCCGTCGCGCTGCAGGTCATCGGCGGCATGACGGGCCCGGCCATAGGCAGACTGGACGGCACCGGCCGCCTGGTCGTAGGCGCCCTCGGCCTGCGGACGGACCCGTCCGGTCACGGCACCGAGGGCCGAGCGCCCGCGGCCCTGGATGTTCCGGATTCCACCCTCGATCTGGTCGCGGTTCATCTTGAAGATCCTTCTCGTCTCGGCCCTAGTCAGAACACCCGAACGCGCGCGGGCACTCCGGCAAGGACTGTTTCGATGATGCTGTGGGTCGGCCCGACGGCGCGATGCCTCGGCCCGTCAGGGACCGAGGCGAAGGGACGATCCGCTCAGATCTTCTTGACGGCGTCGGCGGCGCTCTGGGCCGCGCCCTTGATGCCGTCCTTGGCATCGCCGACGGTCTTCTGGGCTTCGCCCTTCAGTTCCTGAGCCTTGCCCTCGGCCTGCAGCTTTTCATTGCCGGTGGCCGAACCGATGCCTTGCTTGATGTTGCCGACGGCCTCGTTGGCGAGACCCTTGATCTTGTCCGTCGTGCTGCTCATCAAACGCTCCGTGAAGTTGGTTCCAGGCTGAACGTCCGGTCGCAGGATGCCACCCGGCGTCGTCTGGCAAGCGTAACGGTGCCTACTCCCGTTGGTTCCATATCCGACAGTTTCCCGCCTGGCCTGAGCCTGTTCACTGCACTTCTGATGTCGCACCGCAAACGTCGTCCTTTGCACTGCAAGAAAACCCACGGGCCGAATGCGCGGGTTGAGCAGCATCTCAAATTTTTTAGGGGCTTAACCCAAAAATTTTGCAGACGAACCACAGGTTTGGCCGAGGTATAGCTCCTTGAATTCAAAATAATTGCCGATAAAACCGAAATCCGCAAACAAGAGTTGAGTCAAGGAAGACGCCCATGACCGCGCGTACTGCTGCGCCTGTCCCGCCCGGGACGACGTCGATCGCGCCCGCCGACGTTGCTGCAAGCCGCAGGGAGCTTGCTGCGACAGTGGATGCGCCACCGCTCGGACGGTGGGGACAGCTCGTCCTCGGCGTGCTCTGCATGTCGATGATCGCCAACCTGCAGTATGGCTGGACGCTGTTCGTGGACCCGATCCAGCAGAAGTTCGGCTGGGAACGCACCGCGATCCAGTGGGCCTTCACGATCTTCGTGGTGATGGAAACCTGGTTGGTGCCGATCGAGGGCTGGTTCGTCGACAAGTACGGCCCGCGCCTCGTCACCATCTTCGGCGGCGCCCTCTGCGCGCTGGGCTGGGTGATGAATTCCTACGCCGACACGCTGACCATGCTCTATGCGGCCGCCGCGATCAGTGGCGTCGGCGCGGGCGCGGTCTACGGCACCTGCGTCGGCAATGCCCTGAAGTGGTTTCCCGACCGGCGCGGCTTCGCGGCCGGCCTCACCGCGGCCGGTTTCGGCGCGGGCTCGGCCCTGACTGTGATCCCGATCGCCAACATGATCCGCGATTCCGGCTACCAGCACACCTTCTTCGTGTTCGGCCTCGGCCAGGGCTTGGTCGTCATGCTGGCGGCCCTGCTCCTCGTCTCGCCGAGCGCCGCCTTCAAGGATCGGATGCTGGCCGGCCGCACCGCGACCGTAAACACCGTCACCCGGCGCCAGTACTCGACCGCCGAGATGGTCCGGACGCCGGTCTTCTGGCTGCTCTACCTGATGTTCGTGATGATGGCCGCCGGTGGCCTGATGGCGGCCGCCTCCCTCGCTCCCATCGCCAAGGACTTCAAGGTCGCGGGGGTCGAGGTCTCGCTCATCGGCATTACCCTGCCGGCCCTGACTTTCGCGCTCACCATCGACCGGGTGCTCAACGGTGTGACGCGGCCGTTCTTCGGCTGGGTCTCGGACAAGATCGGGCGCGAGAACACGATGGTCATCGCCTTCATGATCGAGGGCGCCGGCATCCTGGCGCTCGGCATGTTCGCTCATATCCCGATGGCCTTCGTGCTGCTCACCGGGCTCGTGTTCTTCGCCTGGGGCGAGATCTACTCGCTGTTCCCCGCCACCTGCAGCGACACCTACGGCGACAAGAACGCGGCGGCCAATGCCGGCCTTCTCTACACCGCCAAGGGCACCGCCGCCCTGCTCCTGCCGATCCTGCTCATGATCCAGGCCAAGACCGGCTCGTGGCAGAACGTGTTCTACGCCGCCTCCGGCATGGCCTTCCTGGCCGGGTTCCTCGCGCTCTTCGTGCTGAAGCCGATGCGCGCCCGGTTCATCGCCCGGAGCTGACCCGATGGCACGCTGGCTCCGCTACCTCCACCACGGCGCGAGCGGCTTCGGCCGCCTCGACGGCGAAACCATCCACGTTCATGCGGGCGATCTGTTCGCCGATCCGACACCCACCGGCGCGATCCTGCTGCTGTCCGAGGTCACCCTCGACCTTCCGTGCCGACCGTCGAAGTACATCGCCCTGTGGAACAACTTCCACGCCTCGGCCGAGAAGCAGGGGCTCACCCGGCCCGATGTGCCGCTCTACTTCGTGAAGCCGGCGAGCTGTTACCTCGCCAGCGGGCAGACGATCACGGCGCCTGAGGGCTCAGGCCGGCTGCTGTTCGAGGGCGAACTCGGGATCGTGATCGGCCGGCGCGGCCGAGACCTCACGCCGGAGACGGCGGCCGCGCACATCTTCGGCTACACCTGCGTGAACGACGTCACCGCGCTGGAAGCGCTGAAAGCCGACTCGAGCTTCGTGCACTGGACACGCTCCAAGGGCTTCGACGGTTTCGGCCCCTTCGGTCCGGTGATTGCCACCGACATCGATCCCGAGGGGCTCGATGTGGCGGTGCGGGTGAACGGACGCGAGCGCCAGCGCTATCCGCTCGCCGACATGATGCGCCGGCCCGCCGAACTCGTGGCCGAGCTTTCTCGGGACATGACCCTGGAGCCCGGCGACCTCATCGCCTGCGGCACCTCGGTGGGCAGCGGCCCGATCCCCAGGGGCGCCACGGTAGAGGTCGAGATCGCCGGCATCGGCGTGTTGTCGAACGGCGTTTCATGAGACACCCGACTCCCACGAAGCGGACGTGATCAGGACAGGTTTTGAGGACACCCATATGAGCATCGCGATCGTCGGCGCCGGCGCCATCGGAGGATTTCTCGGCGTGCGCCTCGCCCATGCGGGCGAGGACGTCACCTTCATCGCGCGCGGCGCCAACCTCGACGCCATCCAGCGAAACGGCATGCGGCTGATCGAGGAGGACGGCTCCGAGATCCACGTCACGAACCTGAAGGCCACCAAGTCCATGGCCGAGGCGGGCCAGCACGACATCGTGCTCCTCACGGTCAAGGCGCATCAGGTCGGGCCGATCGCAGCCGACCTTCACCACCTCATCGGACCCGAGACGATGGTGGTGACGATGCAGAATGGCATCCCGTGGTGGTACTTTTCGCAGGGGTATGGCGGGGACCTGACGGGTACGCACCTGGAGACCGCCGATCCGGCCGGCCTCATCGCCCAGCACCTCGACCCGAAGCACGTCATCGGGTCGGTGGTGTATCCGGCGGCCGTGCTCACGGAGCCCGGCGTGGTTCAGGTGGTGGAGGGCCATCGCTTCGGCCTCGGCGAGCTCGACGGCTCGATGTCGGCGCGGGTGCAATCCCTGGCCCAGACCTTGATCAAGGCGGGCTTTCGCGCACCGGTGACCAGCGACATCCGGGCGGAGATCTGGCTCAAGCTGTGGGGCAATCTCAGCTTCAACCCGATCTCGGCGCTGGCCCACGCCACCCTGGTGGACATCTGCCAGTTTCCCGAAACCCGGGCGCTCGCCGCCGACATGATGCGGGAAGCGGAGACGATCGCGAACCGCCTCGGCGTCACCTTCAAGCTCGGCATCGAGCGCCGCATCGCGGGGGCCGAGAAGGTCGGCGCCCACAAGACCTCGATGCTGCAGGACGTGGAGGCCGGGCGGCCAATCGAGCTCGAGGCCCTGGTCGGCTCGATCATCGAACTCGGGCGCCTCACCGACACCCCGACGCCCCATATCGACACCGTCTACGCCCTGATGCGCCTCCTCGCCCAGAGCCTGGAGCGGGCGCAGGGGCGCCTCTCCATCACGCCGGCCTGAACCCCAGACATTCGAGGACGATGACCATGGCCGAGACCGCCGCACCGACGACCGCCGCCACCACTCTCCACGCCCTGATCCGCGCGGGGGCCGGGGAGGCCACCGCCCTGTCGAGCCCCGGTGGCGTGCCGCTGACCTTCGGCCGTCTCCGTGCGCTCACGGACCGGACGATCGCGGCCCTCAACGCGCAGGGCATCGGTCGAAACGATCGGGTCGGCATCGTCCTCGACAACGGGCCGGAGATGGCGGCCGCCTTCATCGCCATCGGAGCGGGTACGACGGCGGCCCCCCTCAACCCGAGCTACAAGGCGGACGAGTTCACGTTCTACCTCTCCGACCTCAACGCTCGCCTGCTGGTCGTCGCCGCGGGCTCCGAGAGCCCGGCCGTGGCCGTGGCCGCGCGCCTGGGCGTACCCGTGGTGCGCCTGACCCCCACCCCGGCAGAAGGCGCGGGCAGCTTCACCCTGTCTTTCGAGGACTCCACCGCAGCCCCGGCGGCCCAGGGCGGCCCAGCCCATCCCGAAGATATCGGCCTCGTGCTGCATACCTCGGGCACCACCTCGCGCCCCAAGATCGTGCCCCTCAAGCAGTCGAACGTCTGCGCCTCGGCCCGCAACATCCGCACCACCCTGGCCTTCACGGCCGAGGATCGCGGTCTCAACATCATGCCGCTGTTCCACATCCACGGGCTGATCGCCGGCATCCTGGCGCCGCTCTCGGCCGGCGGCCAGGTTTGCTGCACCCCGGGCTTCAACGCCCTGAAGTTCTTCGGTTGGATGAGCGAGATCCGCCCGACCTGGTACACGGCGGTGCCGACGATGCACCAGGCGATCCTCGGCCGCGCCTCCCGCAACCGGGAGACCATCGAAGCCAATCCCCTGCGCTTCATCCGCTCGTCTTCCTCCTCCATGCCGCCGCAGGTCATGAAGGAGATCGAGGAGGTCTTCGGCGCACCCCTGATCGAGGCCTACGGCATGACGGAGGCTTCCCACCAGATGGCCTCGAACCCGCTGCCGCCGCGCCCGCACTACGCCGGCTCGGTCGGTCTCGCGGCCGGTCCGGAGATCGCCATCGTGGACGAGGATGGCGAGCCCCTGCCCGCCGGCGAGACCGGCGAGATCGTCATCCGCGGCGACAACGTGATGTCGGGCTACGAGAAGAACGACAAGGCCAATGCGGAGGCCTTCACCAAGCAGGGCTGGTTCCGCACCGGCGACCAGGGCTCGCTCTCACCCGAG
Organism: Methylobacterium sp. Leaf88; assembly: GCF_001422795.1. NCBI lineage: Bacteria > Pseudomonadati > Pseudomonadota > Alphaproteobacteria > Hyphomicrobiales > Methylobacteriaceae > Methylobacterium > Methylobacterium sp. Leaf88. The sequence goes on from NZ_LMMK01000045.1 coordinate 370,281, forward strand.
GGCTACCTGACCATCACGGGGCGCCTCAAGGAGATCATCAACCGAGGCGGCGAGAAGATCTCGCCCCGCGAAGTCGACGAGATTCTCATGGACCACCCGGCGGTGTCGCAGTGCGTCACCTTCGCGATGCCGCACGACAAGCTCGGTGAGGACGTCTGTGCCGCGATCGTGCTGCGCGAGGGACACCACCTTGTCGAGAAGGAGTTGCGCGGCTTCGCCTCGGAGCGTCTCGCCGCCTTCAAGGTGCCGGCCAAGATCATGATCCTGGACGAGATCCCGAAGGGCGCCACCGGCAAGCTCCAGCGGATCGGCCTGGCGCAGAAGCTCGGTCTGGTCTGACGCCGGAACGAACGGGGCAGGTCCGGGATATACCGGACCTGCCACACGGGGCCGTCCGAGCCTCGGCGCCCCTCAGGCCGACAGGACCTTGCCGACGCGGCCCTCGATCGCGTTCCATACCGAGACCGCCAAGTCCGGCCCGCCGAGGCGCCTGATCGCCCGAATGCCGGTCGGCGACGTCACGTTGATCTCGGTGAGATTTCCGTCGATCACGTCGATCCCCACGAGGATCAGGCCCCGGCGCTTCAGCTCCGGGCCGATGGCGGCGCAGATCGCGCGCTCGCGCTCCGTGAGATCCGAAGCCGCCGCTGCACCGCCTCGCACCATGTTCGAGCGGATGTCATTGAGGGCGGGCACCCGGTTGATCGCGCCCATCGGCTCGCCGTCCACCAGGATGATGCGCTTGTCGCCCTCGGTGATGCGCGGCAGGAAACGCTGCACGACCCACTGTTCGCGGAAGGTCACCGAGAACAGGTCGAACATCGAGCCGAAATTCGCGTCCTCCGGCAGGACCCGAAACACCGCAGCTCCGCCATGCCCGTGCAGGGGCTTCATCACGATGGCGCCGTGCTCGGCCCGGAACGCCTCGATCTCGGCCTTGTCGCGGGTGATCAGGGTAGGGGGCATCAACTCGGGAAAATCGAGGACGAACAGCTTCTCGGGCGCATTGCGGACCTCGGCGGGGTTGTTCACCACGAGGGTCCGCGGGTGGATCCGCTCCAGCATGTGGGTTGCGGTGATGTAGGCCATGTCGAAGGGCGGGTCCTGACGCATCAGGACCACATCGACGCTCGACAGATCGATGCGCTCGACCGGCCCAAGAGTGGCGTGCGCCCCCTCCACGTCCTGCACCGTGAGGGCCTCGACGCGGGCCGTCACGACCTGACCCTGCATCGACAAGCGATCCGGCGTGTAGTGCAGCAACCGGTGTCCCCGGGCCTGGGCCTCGAGCAGGAGCGCGAAGGTGGTGTCCCCGGCGATCCGGATCGTTTGGATCGGGTCCATCTGCACCGCGACGGTCAGGGTCATGCTGTCAAACCTCTGTCTGGGAACGGGCAGCGTCGTTGCCCGTCCCGCCCGTGATGCGGTGTGCCGTGCGGCACCTTACTTCTGCGATTTCCCGCCGGTGCGGCGGTCGTAGTCGCCGATGGCCGCCTTGCACTCGGGCGACAGGCGGGCGCGGTTGCGATCCATGCAGCGCTCCGCATCCTGGCTATTGGGATCCACGCCGGCACAGAGGCGGAAATAGTCGTTGGCGCATCCCAGCTGAAGGCCCTGGTCCTCACGCTGGGCCTGGGCCGGGCTGACCGCCACCATCAGGAGGGCGAACGGCGCAATCCGCAGGGCCGTGCTGAGTCCTTTGGTCGAGCTCAAGAGTCGGGAGATAACCACGCGCATCCGGCGGTGTCCTTCAATCGAAATGGGGTGTGCGAAAGGGAAATGTATTGGATGGGAGAGTGCGTTCGCGAAAAGTCAGGCCGTTCGAACGGAAGCGACACGGCATATCGGGCGCGACCGGCCCTTAGCAAGCGCTCCCGCCGCCGCGTGTTCCATGCCGTCGATCCCGCGTCCGGCGGGGTTCGAAGTGTCGCCGTAATGCCGATCCCGCAAAAAAAGCCCCGCTCGCCGGGCGAGCGGGGCCGAGTACAAGGGAGGAAATGCCCGCCATGGGCAGCCCACGCCGTCGCAAATAGCGGGCCATGCCATGGGCCGAGGGCGTGGCAGGGAAGCCACGCCCGACTGGCCCGCTGCGACCGAGGCACGGAAGAGAGAGCCGTTCCGGCCATCGCAAGGTTCCGTTAACCACCCCATGCTGATCTCTGACGGCATCACCCCGACACCGGAACGGCCCGGATGCGGCGGGAGCAGGCCCGGCGACGGCTCGCCTCAGAGATCGAACGGAATCGGAAACCAGCCGATGAACACCCACAGGTTGCCCGACACCGGCGGCGCCGATCGCCGCCCCGAGCGTCCGACGGCCACGGTCGTGACGTTCCCGGCTACGGCGCGCCGCTTCCGGAGAGCGGACGCGGATGCGCCGCGGGGCGCCATTCTGCTCTTCACCGGAATTCGCTACGAGCGCATGCCCGAGCCGGAAGCTCCCGCGCCGCGCCTGCGCCGCCGTTCCTGACACCCGGCCGACGCGCCCCCGCATGGTGTCCTTATTCCGAACCGGACGTCGGCAGGCCCTCCGGCTGCATGCGCTGCGCCTGATACCCCTCGCGATCCCGGCGCTCCTCGCCGGCTGCGCGCAGGAGGGGGATTTCGGGCGGCCCAAAACCGGCGCCTGGAACAGCCTGATCGAGACCACCGGGACCCTGGCGGCGCGGGAGCGCGAGGAGCCGGCCTCCGCCTTTCCCTTCACCGACGAGGAACGCGTCCTGCGCGACCGCGCCTGGCGCTTCCTCATGCCAGCGGCCGGGCACGACGCGTTCACGGTCATTCTCGCCAATCTCACGCGCGCCCGGGTGCTCCCCGCCTCCTGGCGGACCGACGATCCGGCGGCCTATCACGACACGCTGATGGCACAGAGCTTTCGCTCGCCGGTCTCGCGCTACCGGCGCCTGTCGGAGGATATCGGCACCGATGCCCGGCTGATCCCGCAATTCGCCGCCCTGGCGGTGCGGGTGAAGGAGGGCGACGCCCTGCGCCTGCGCAGCTTGCCCTTCGCCAAGAGTCTGGACGACGGCGATGTGCGCCAAGCCGCCATGCGGGTGGCCGAGAACCGGTGCCTCATCGCCTGGGTCCGCTTCGAGACCGGTCGCCGCTCCCGCCGCTACCGCTATGCTCTCGAGCATCTGCTGATCGAGGCGCCAGGGCCGGAAGGCGTGTCGGTGGAAGGGACCCTGGCCGCCCTCGACGGGCGGCGTCCCCTGCTCGATCCGTTGGTACCGCCGGAAGCCGAGGCCCGATGCGGGCTCCTGCCGGAGGCGGAGGGCGTGGTCGCGGTCGCAGCGCCGAGGCCGATCGTCGCCAAGAATTGAGGAGTGCCTCAGCCGCCGGTCTTCTCGTCGCCGGGGCTGTCGACGGTGCAGGAGACCGCCTGTACCGCCGCGTCGGCTGCTGTGCGCTGGCTTGGCAGGGCCGCGATCACCCGCACCACCACGAAGCCCCGGGTGTCGCCGGCGACGATGCGGACATCGTGGCTGACCTCGTCCTCGTCGGCATTGGCGAGCGCCTCGTCGTATTGGGACCGGGTGAGCACCACGAGGTCGAGGGCGCCGCGCACCGCCGCCTGGTCGGTCACCGCGTAGAAAGCCCCCCGCTGTCCGTGTACCGCCAGGGACAGCATCAGCGAGCCCGTACGGGCCGAAACCCGCATCGGTCCCTCGGAGAGATCATAGGCGCAGAGCCCGACCGCCACCGCCGGGTCCGGAATCGGAAGCCACGCCTCCACGGGCGGGGTGGCGTCGCCGGCCGCCACGGTGTTGATCGCCAGCGGATGGTCGAGGTTCTCCCCGGAACGCGCCCGCGACAGCGCATCGGACTCCGCCAGGCGCGGGATGAGCAGGACGGTGGCCCCGTGCACGAGGCCGGCGAGCACCAGTCCCGACAGGGTGGCGACGAGGAAGCGGCCCCGCGGGGTCATGCGGCGCACCCGGTCCGGGTGATGGCCGGCACCGCCGAGCGGTCGAGGCTGCCCGCGCTGGCCGCCACGGGCGTGTCGTACAGGCGCAAGGCGAGCCGTACCGGCCCCCTGGGGCGCGGCATCGGCAGCCAGTTCCCCGGTTGGACCTCCGGCGACAGGGTGATGACGAACTGCCCGTCGGTCTCGCGCAGGATCTCGGTGGCGGTGAAGCCTTCGCGCATCGGGGCGGTGTCCGAGTCGCGTGGCCCGCGCCCGGCCACCGTCACGGTCCAGGCGCGGGCCGGCGGCGTCACGCCCGCCACGCGGTAGGTGCAGGCGGCATCGAGTGCCCGTCCGGATTCGTCCTGTTCGGCCGTGAGCAGCATGCCTTCACCGATCGCCAGGGGGATCTCACCGCGCCGCGCGTTGACCGCGCGGGCGTAGGGATCCGCACCGACGGAACCGACTTTCGGCCAGGCGGTCCAGGCCCCCACCCGCACGCCGCCGAAGGGATAGCCACCTCGCGTGGCATAATCGGCGGTCGCGAGGCCAAGGCCCGCCCCCAGCGCCAGGGCGTAAAGCATCATTGTCACGGTCGAAGCCTTGCGGACGCCGCGTCGCAGCGCGCGCGTCAGGCGTCCGCCGGTTCCGGAGACCGGGCCTGCTTCCCGGCTCCGAAGCTCGGAAGAACGCGTTCGGCTCTGGTCCGGACGCAACCGCGCCACCGTCTCGGCGAATGTCATGCGCATGATCGCCGGCTACGGTGTGCCGACGCGGCCGCCGACGGCGCGAACCCCGTCCGCCACCGGGCCGGGGGCGTTCAGGGGCTCGAGGGCGGAGGTTTTCTCGGATGCCTTCAGGGAGGTCTTCTCCACCTGGCGGAACAGGCCGTTCATGCTGCCGATGACCTCGAAGGAACGCCGGGAAAGTTTGCCGGCCGCGCTCGCCGCCGCGTTCACGGGGGCCGCACTCTGCCCCGACTGCGCCACTGCACGGCCCGGATCCTTCAGGCCCGGCATGGGTTTGAGCTCGATACCCTGATGCGCGACTTCCATCACGTCATGCCAAGTCATGGCCGGCAGCGAGCCGCCCGTCATTTTGTTGGTGGAGGTGTGATCGTCGTTGCCGAACCAGACAGCGCCGACGTAATTGCCCGTATAGCCGACGAACCAAGCGTCCCGGTAAGCGTTCGTGGTGCCGGATTTGCCCGCGACCTTGATGCCTTCCAGGGCCGCGCGCTTGCCGGTGCCTTCCTCGACCACCTTGGTCAGCATGTAGTTCATGTCGGCGACCACCTGGGTCGACAGCACCTGCGGCATCGGCTCGTCGGCATGGCGGTAGATCACATCACCGGACGAGTTGCGGACCTCCATGGCCGCGTAGGGCTTGGCCCTGCGCCCGCCATTGGCGAAAACCGCGTAGCCGGCAGCCTGGTCGATGACGTTCACCTCCGCCGAGCCGATCGGCAGGGAGACGGAATCGGTCAGCTGCGTGGTGATGCCCATGGCGTGGGCGGTCTCGATGATCTTCTTGCGCCCGGCGGCGGCGGCCCTGGCTTCATGGGAGATGCCCATCGCCTTGCCCAGGGCGATCGAGACTTGAATCGGGATGGTGTTGATGGATTTCGCCACCGCGACAGTGAGCGTCGTGGCCCCCGAGAACGAGCGCCCGTAGTTCTGCGGGCACCAGTTGCCGATGCAGACGGGCCGATCGACGACGCGCGTGTCCGGCCGATACAGGCCCGAGGCGAGGCCGGCGGCGTAGACATAGGGCTTGAACGACGAGCCGGGCTGGCGAAGGGCGTCGGTGGCGCGGTTGAACTGGCTCTCGCCATAATCGGCACCACCGACCATCGCCCGAAGGGCCCCGTCCGGATCGAGGATCACCATGGCGGCCTCGTCAACCTCGTACTGGTCGCCGAATCGGCGCAGGGTATTCTGCACCACCTCGTCGGCCCGGCGCTGGATGGTCAGGTCGAGGGGCGTCTTCACGGTGAGGACGCGGTCGCTGCGGAAGCGGCCCGCATCGGCCATCTGCTTGATCTCGCCGAAGGCCCAGTCGAGATAGTAGTCCGCCGTGATGTCGCGGGTCCGAGTCACCGGTGTTGCGGGGTTGCGCAGGGCGGTCTGGATCTGGCCCTCGGTGAGGAAGCCGGCCTCGACCATGTTGTGCAACACGTCGCCGGCGCGGGCACGGGCCGCCGGCAGGTTCACGTGGGGGGCGTACTTGGTCGGCGCTTTGAACAGGCCGGCGAGCATCGCGGCCTCGGCCAGGGAGATGTCCTTCAGCGGCTTGCCGAAATAATAATCCGCCGCCGCCACGGCGCCGAAAGTGCCGCCGCCCATGTAGGCCCGGTCGAGGTAGAGCTTCAGAATCTCGTTCTTGGAGAGGTGGCTCTCCAGCCAGAGCGCCAGGAAGGCCTCGTTGATCTTGCGCTCGAGGGAGCGCTCGTTCGTGAGGAACAGGTTCTTGGCGAGCTGCTGCGTGATCGACGAACCGCCCTGGGTGTTGCCGCCGCCGCGCGAGTTCGACACCAGCGCGCGGGCGGTGCCGATGGGGTCGATGCCCCAATGCTCGTAGAAGCGCCGGTCCTCGGTGGAGACCAGAGCCTTGATCATGATGTCGGGAAAATCGTCGAGCCTCAGCGAGTCGTCGTGCTTGATGCCGCGCCGTCCGACCTCGGTGCCGTAGCGGTCGAGGAACGTCACGGCGAGGTCCTGGGCCTTGAGCCAGTTGTCGCTGGTCAGGTTGAAGGCCGGCTGCGCCAGGGCAAGCATCAGGACCGCGCCACCCGTACCGAGGGTCACCCCCTCGCTGGTCAGGTCGAGGGCGAAGCGTTTCCAGCCTCGTACCGAGAAGACGTTCATGCGCTCCTGGAAGCGCTCGTAGGTCTCTCCCGCCGTGCGACCGCCGTCGTACAGGCTCGCGTTCACCCAGGCGTCGAAGGCGAGGGCGGCGTGCTTGATCCGTGTCGTGAGGGAGGTCGCTTTGGGCAGGCGCACCTGAGTTCCAGTCCTTCCGCACCCGGTTCCGGCACGACGCCGGTCCGCGCGATCCTACCAACACCCGCGCCCGGCCGCGAGGCTTCGTTCATGGGAACGCCCGACAAGGGCAAGCGTCCCGCCGCCGCAGGCCATAACCTGTTCTTAATCTTGATGCCGGAATGGGGCGGCGCGGTGGCGCGGCGCCTCCGAACACGGCGCGGCGTCATGCCGTGCGCCGGCAACGCTTGCTCCCGGGGCCGCGTTGCGGCACAGGGGCAGATCATCCGGATCCTCGCCGCTCCCAGCCCAAGGTGTTCCCCATGCGGGACCGCTCGGCCGCGCGTTCCCCGACGCCGCAGGCCTTCCCCGAAACCATCCGTTCCGATCCCCAGACCGCTCCGACCGTGGAGCCGTTCTGGCGGACGAAGAGCCTGGAGGCGATGTCGCCGGCCGAGTGGGAGAGCCTGTGCGACGGATGCGGCCGCTGCTGCCTCCTCAAGCTCGAGGACGAGGATACGGCGGAAGTCTATCACACCGATGTCGGCTGCACCCTCCTCGACGGCCATGGCTGCCGCTGCCGCGACTATGCGCGGCGCCAGAAGCGCGTGCCCGATTGCGTGCGCCTGACGCCCGAGGCGGTGCGCACGATCCCGTGGCTGCCACCGACCTGCGCCTATCGACTGATCCGCGAGGGCCGCGATCTCTACGCCTGGCATCCGCTGGTCTCGGGCCGCGCCGCCAGCGTGCATGAGGCCGGCATCTCCGTGCGCGGCCGCGTCTCCGGCAACGAGGAGGAGTTCACAGCCGACGAACTCCTCGATCGGATCGTGACCTGGCCCAATCGCACGCCGGAGACCGAGGACGACGCAGAATAGGCGTGGCCTCAGGCGTCGAGCATTGAGGGGGCGGCATTCTCGGCGATGATCCGGCGGGCCTCGGCCGCGTCGCGATGCATCTGGGCGATCAGGGCCTCCGCTCCGTCGAAGCGGACCTCGCCGCGGAGATAGTCCAGGAACTCCACCGCGATCGTCTGGCCATAGAGGTCGCCGGAGAAATCGAACAGGTTGACCTCGAGGAGCGGGGCGCCGTCGTCGAAGGTCGGGCGCCGGCCGTAGCTGGCGACCCCGTTTTTCACCCGACCGTCGGGCAGGCGCGCTCGCACCGCGTAGATGCCGTGGGCGAGGTTGCAGGCGGGCAGCGCCACGTTGGCGGTGGGATAGCCGAGGGTACGTCCACGCTTGTCGCCGTGGCGGACCTCGCCGGAGACGAACCAACGGTAGCCGAGGAGCGCGTTGGCCCGCGTCACCGCACCCTCGGTGAGGGCAGCCCGGATCGCGCTCGACGAGACCGGCTCCGCCCCCGTGCTCAGGGCGACAGGCGGGATGATCCGGCAACTCAGGCCCGCCTGCGTGCAGAGATCGGCGAGGACCATCGGCGTGCCCTCGCGGCCTCGGCCGAAATGGAAATCGTGGCCGATGACGACGCCCGCCACCCCGAGGTCGCGCACCAGCAGCCCCTCGACGAAGTCGCGCGCGCCGGTTCCCGCCAGGGTTGCGTCGAAGCGGCGCACGATGAGTCCGTCGAGGCCGAGATGGGCGAAGACGATCTCCTTGGCTTCCGCGTCGGTGAGACGGAACATGGGGAGATGTGGCGCGAAATAGGCGCGCGGATGCGGCTCGAAGGTGAGGACGACCGCCGGGCGGCCGGCCGCCTGCGCGGTCTCGCGCACGGCGGCGATCAGGGTCCGATGACCGAGATGCACCCCGTCGAAATTGCCGATCGCCGCGATGGCTCCGGCGATCACGGGCGGCACCGGCTCGTCCTCGCGGCAGATCGTGAAGCGTCGCTCGTGCGCGGATGCGGCGGGCGGGACGGCGGATTCGTCGCCAGACGACATCGGATCTCAGGAGTTGCAGCGGTCGGGGACGGGAGCTGTGGCGGCGGAACCTGTCGAAAACCGGTCTGGGGGTCAAGCGCGCGGGCTGAGCGCGGAGGTCGCGGTACGGTCCGCTCCCGCCTGCGCGCGCCGCGCCTTCGCCGCCCGTCGCCCGACGTAGAGCAGCACGCCCGTCACCAGGAAGAGCGGCATCAGCAGGGCCGCGACGAGGAAGATCGGTGGCCCGAGGAGTCCGAAGATGCGCCCGCTGTGCACGTCGAGCATGTTGCCGGCGATGCGGGCGCCGAGCGGACGCTCCCCGCCGATCTCGCGCATGAGGATGCGCCCGCTGGTCGCCTCGATCCGTATGTCGTCGCGCCAGCCGTTCCGGTTCTCGGAGCGGATGCGCACGAGCCCGGCGGGGCCGGCGGGCAGGAGCAGGGTGGCACGGAGGAACTGCCCGTCCTGTGCGGTACGGAAGGCCGCCCAGGCCGCGTCGAGGGACGGCGCCCCCGCGCTGCCCAACCCCACCTCCTTGCGACTGCCCCCGCCTGCAGCCTCGCCATTCGCTGCAGAGTCCCTCCGGCCGGCGGGCAGCCCGTTCGCCTTCGTCGCCGGCGGCTTGCCATCGGCCATCCGGGTGATGGTCTCGCCCAGGGTGAGGAGGGTGGTGACGACCTCGCGATAGCCGTCGAAGGACCACCACAGCCCGCTCAGGGCGATGACGAGGTAGACCGGCAGCACCCAGGTGCCGGCCACCGCGTGCAGCGACCAGTAGGTCGGCCGGCCCCATTGCCGGAGATGGGGCTTCAGCCAGATCCGCAGCGACATCACCTTCGGCCAGCGCAGGTAGAGACCGGTGCAGAGGAGGACGAGGAGCGCGAGGACGCTCGCGCCGGTCAGGGGCCGGCCCCAGCCCTTGCCGTCGCCGGGCAGGAGCAGCCAGCGATGCAGGCGCCGGATGGTCGCGAAGGCCTCCTCCGTCCGGGCCGAGCCGCGCACCGTGCCGTCATAGGGGTCGAGATAGAGGGAGGGCGGCCGCAGGCCGGTGGCGGGATCGCGCCCGAGCCGGACCATCGCGGCGGTGGCAGCCTCGGCCGAGAGCGTCAGGTTCGCCACCGTGTCGGAGCGCTGGGCATGGAAGCGGGCCAGGAGGGCATCCGGCGCGAGCGGATCCTCCGCCCGGCGGGCGACCCGGATCAGGTCCGCGTCGAAGGCCTCGCCGATGGCGTCCTCGTAGCTGAGGAGCGCACCGGTGACGCCCGCCACGGTCAGGATCAGCCCGGCCCCCAGCCCCAGCAGCCAGTGCAGCTGGAACAGGACGGCGCGCAGGTGCCTCACCACGCCACCCGCGCGGTGACGAGGGCCTGGAAGGGCTCGCCCACCGCCACCAGCAGGTTGCTGCCCCCCGACGAGGGATAATAGGTGCGGTCGAACAGGTTCTTGAGGTTGAGCTGGAGCGTGGTCGCCAAGCCGTTCACCTCGGTGCTGTAGGCGAGGAACGCGTCGCAGACGACGTAGTCGGGCAGGGCGAAGCTGTTGGCGGCGTCCCCCGGCCGGGCGCCGACGTAGCGCGCCCCGAAACCGGCTTCCAGGAAGCCGGCGCCCAGCCGCGTCGCGCCGAACTCCGTTGCCTCGGCGATGGCACCGAACTGATGCGTGAGGAAGGCCGAGGCGGTGACCCGCGGGGTGTTGAGGAGCTGCTTGCCCACCAGCACCGGGTCCTGGGTCACCTCCGCCTGGGTGAAACCGTAGCTGGCGATCACCGCCCAGTCGGGCAGGATCTGGCCGGCGACGTCGAGCTCGAACCCGCGCGAGCGCACCTTGCCGGCGGTGGTCGCCACGGTGAGGCCCTGGCCGTTGACCTGCGTCACCAGCACGTTCGCCTTGTCGATGTCGAACATCGCCCCCGTCACGGTCAGCCCGGCGGCGACATCCGCCTTCACGCCGACCTCGATGGAGTCTCCCTCCTCGGGCGGCAGGGCGCCGACGATGTTGGCCAGCGAGGTGTTGGGTTTGAAGGACTGCGAATAGCTCCCGTAGAGCGAGAGGGTGGGGGCGAGCTTGTAGACGAGGCCGACCCGCGGCAGGACGCGCACCCCGTCGATGTCGGTGTAGGCCACCGCCGGCGTCCCCTTGGCGCCGAACTGGTCGAAGATCTGCGTGCTGACCCCGGCGACCAGGATCCACTGGTCGCTGAGGTGCAGGGAGTCCTGCAAATACACGCTGGTATTCACTAAGCGTTCGCGCAGGTTGCTGTCGGCGGGCGAGATCACCGGCACCGCCGCGAGGGTGCCGTAGACCGGCCGGAACGGGTCGAACCCCGCCCGGTTCGGGCCCCGGATGATGTCGGGCCGGCCGTAATCGATGTTCTCGTAAGTGACGCCGGCCAGGAGGTCGTGGCGCAGACCGGCGGTGTCGAAGCTGCCGGTCAGGTCGAGGCGGGCGACATGCGCATTGAAGTCCGCGTTGCGGGTGCCGTCGGCCCGGCGGGTGAGGAGGCCTCTGGCCGGAAGATAGGTGACCGGCCGGATCTGGTCCTCGTCGTAGCCGAGATGGGAGTAGGTGTAGCCGAAATGCAACGTCCAGGCGTTGTCGAAGCGGTGGTCGACATCGAGGGTGGCGAGATGGCTGGTGGCCTCGTGCTGGCTCGAGCGCTCGTCGAAGCGCCGGTCGCGCGGCACCCGCAGGGGCCGCCCGGTGGTGGGATCGAAGATCGTGCCGCGGTCGTAGGGCACGCGGTAGTGCCCGAATTCATACCCCACCGTCACGGTGGTGTCGTCGCCCTTCCAGGTGAGGGAGGGGGCCACGACCTGGCGGCTGAGATGGCCGAAGTTGCGCCAGTAGGCGTAGCTCTGGATGTCGGCCACCATCCGGTAGGCGAGGTTGGTGCCCGCGATGGGGCCGGTGAGGTCGCCCTGGACCAGGCCGCCGTCGAAGCTCGTCCCCGTGAGGTTGAGGGAGCCGTGCTGCGTGAAGTCCGGCCGCTTCGAGACGAGGTTGATCAGCCCGCCCGGGTCGGTGATGCCGTAGAGGAGCGAGGCCGGGCCCTTGAGCACCTCCACCCGCTCGATGGCGTAGCTGAAGTTCTGCTGCAGCACGGTGCGCCGGCCATCCCGCAGGATCGAGTCGTCGCGGAAGGTGCCGAAGCCGCGCCGGACCACGGCCTCCTGCGTGCCGCCGACGCTGTTGGTCTGGGCGATGCCGCTGACGTTGCGCAGGGCCTCGTCGAGGGAGATCACGCGCTGGTCGCGCAGCACCGCGGCGGAGACCACGGCGATGTTGGCCGGCGTGTCGAGGAGGGCGGTGTCGGACCCCGCCCCGAAGGTCGAGCGTTTGGGCTGGTAGCCGACGGTCGCGAGTCCGTTGCCGAGGCCGGCGACGCTGAGTTCCTCGAGTGTGACGGTGGACGGCGCCTCCTGCGCCGAACTCGCACCGGCGGACAGCAGCCAGAGGGCGCCCCCGGCCAACCGGCGGTGCCGAGACGCATGGCGAGAGGTTCGGGCGGCGCGCGGCATATCGGATCTCGGACGAAGCAGAAGCTTCGCCGTAGTGAGCTGCAACATCATTTGCAAGATGTCGTTTAAAGATTAGAACCGCTAAAAGGAATGAACATGCATAGCTTAGACAGGATATACATGGTCGATCATAAGAAGAAGGCTCATGTGTTCAGTCCCGTCGCGGGGGCGATCGGCAGCGAAGGGCCTGCTTGACCCGGCGGTCCCGCGCTCACATCCCTGTCCGATCATGACGAGCCCGCGCGAATCCCCCGGACGGCATCATCTCTGGCGCCCCTACACGCAGATGCAGGGGGCGGCCCCGCCGCTGGAAGCCGTGCGCACGCACGGGTCGCGCATCGTCCTCGCCGACGGGCGCGAGCTGATCGACGGCATCGCTTCCTGGTGGACGGCGGCCCATGGCTACAACCATCCCCACATCCGGGCGGCCGTGGCCGCGCAGCTCGAGACGATGCCGCACGTGATGTTCGGGGGGCTCACCCACGCCCCGGCGGAGCGGCTGGCGGCGCGCCTCGCGGCCCTGCTGCCCGGCGACCTCGACCACGTCTTCTTCACCGATTCCGGCTCGGTGGCCGTGGAGGTCGCCCTAAAGATGGCGGTGCAGATGTGGATCAACCGGGGGGTGGTCGGGCGCACCCGCATCCTGGCCTTCCGCGAGGGCTATCACGGCGACACCCTCGGGGCGATGTCGGTCTGCGACCCCGACGAGGGCATGCACCGGCGCTTCGGGGCCTACCTGCCGACCCAGGTCTTCTGTGACCTGCCCCGGACGGCGGCGCAGGTCGCCGCCCTCGACGCGACCCTGGCGGCCGCGCGCGAGACCCTGGCGGCTGTGATCGTCGAGCCCCTAGTCCAGGGGGCCGGCGGCATGCGCATGCACCCCCCCGAGGTGCTGGCGACCGTCGCGCGGCTCGCGCGGCGCCACGGGCTGCCGCTCATCGCCGACGAGATCTTCACCGGGTTCGGGCGCACCGGCACCCTGTTCGCCTGCACGCAGGCCGGCATCGTGCCGGACATCCTGTGCCTGTCGAAGGCCCTCACCGGGGGCACGATGGCGCTGGCCGCCACGGTGGCCACGGGGGCCGTGTTCGAGAGCTTCCTCGCCGACGATCCCGCCGCCGCCCTCATGCACGGGCCGACCTTCATGGCCAACCCGCTCGCCTGCGCGGCGGCCAATGCCAGCCTCGACCTGTTCGACCGCGAACCGCGCCTCGATCAGGTCGCGGCCCTCGCGGGGGCCCTGGCGGACGGGCTCGAACCCCTTCGCGGGTTGCCGCACGTCGCCGACATCCGGGTCCTGGGGGCGATCGGGGTGGTGCAGTTCCGCCGGCCCCCCGATCTGGCCGATTTGAAGCGCCGCTTCCTCGCGCGGGGCACCTGGGTCCGCCCCTTCGGCGACATCGTCTACCTGACGCCCGCCCTCACCGTCCCGCCGCAGGATCTGGCCGAGCTTCTCGACGCCATGCGGACGGTGGTGCCGGCGGTCGCCCCCTGACGGCGAGGACCCTGCGTCCGGTGCAACCCACGCCCCCGTCGCTCGTTGGGATGACGTTGCGCTGGCCCCATGTCCAGGATCTCCGGTGTCCCGGATCGCGCCGTGCGGGCCCCCGGGCTTCACGCGAGGATCCCGGTCCCGGGCGGGGCCCGCGGCCAGACAGGCTGGAGGGTGCATCGTGGTGGACGAGGCGAAGGCGAACGACGACCGGCCGGTGATCCTGCTGGTGGAGGACGAGGCCCTGACGATCATGGACCTCGGCGACGTTCTCGAGAATGGCGGCTACGAGACCGTGCAATGCGCCTCGGCCGAACGGGCGCTCGGCATCATCCAGGACCGCCCCGACATCAGCGGCCTGATCACGGACGTCGAATTGTCCGGCAAGACCAACGGCTTCGAGCTCGCCACCGCGGTGTCCGAGGCCCGGCCGCAATTGCCGATCGTCATCGTCTCGGGGCGCGCGGCCCCCGATCCCGAACGGATGCCGAAGGGCGCCAAGTTCATCGCCCGGCCCTGCACCGGCGAGGACATCCTGTCCCAGCTCAAGGGCCTGTTGCCCTGCTGAGGGTCTGAGCGGTCAGCCCGGAGCCTTCCCCCGGGCCCGCCACCACGCGACGGTGTCGTCGAGCCCCCGCGCTACGTCGAAGCGCGGCCGGAACCCCACGGTCTCCGTCAGGATGCGGGTCCCGGCCTCGATGACCGGCGGCTCCGTCGGGCTCAAGGGACGGGCCCCGAAATCCAGGTGCTCGGCGCCCCCGATCCGGGCGGCGAGCCCTTTGAGGAGCGCGCGCACCGGGATCGCCGCCCCGGAGCCGATGTTCACCGGCCCGGGCACGTCCCCCGCCACCAGGGCGGCCAGGGCCGCGGCGGCATCCGCGACGTGCAGGAAGTCGCGGCGCTGGTGCCCGTGCGAGGTCGGGAACGCCGTTCCGGCCGTCAGGGCCCGGATCGCGTCCGACACGAGCCGCCCGCGGCGCTCGCCGGGGCCGTAGAGATAGAACAGCCGCCCCCAGGCGACGCTGAGCGTCTGCGTGGCGGCATAGGCCTCCAGGATGCGCCGCGTGCCGTCCTTGGCGGCGCCGTAGAGCGTCGCGGGCCGGCAGGGCGTCGTCGCCTCCTCGAAGCGGGCCGCGCCCCATTCGTACTCGGCGCAGGTGCCGGCCCCGACGAACCGGCGGCCCCCCGCCGCCGCGAAGGCCTGGGCGAGATCCAGGGTGGCCGCGACCCAGTCGAGGTTGCGCGCCGAGGTCCAGTAGCGGCCGGGCTCCGCATCCCAGGCGAGGTGGAGGAGGTGGCTCGGCCGGATCTTCGCGATCAGCGCCTGCCGTTCCGCGGGCACGAGCAGGTCGGCGGCGTGCCAGGCCGCCTCCGCCGAGACCGCACGCCCGACGCCGTGAACCTCGAATCCGCGCGCCCGCAGGGCCGGCACGGCGTGGCGGCCGACGAAGCCGGCCGCCCCCGTGACGAGGACGCGCTCCCTCACCGCACCCAGTCGGGGTAGGCGAGATCGCGCGCGGCGATCACCGTGACAGGCTCCGGCCAGGCGACGTCGAGGCTCGGATCGTTCCAGCGCAGGCCCCGGGCGCTGCCGGCCACGTAGGGGCGGTCGATCATGTAGAGCACTTCCGCGTCGTCGCTGAGCGCCTGGAAGCCGTGGCCGAAGCCCACGGGAATGTAGAGGGCGTGGCGGTTCCCGGCGCTGAGTTCGGTCCCGTAGGCCTGGAGGTAGGTGGCCGAATCCGGCCGCAGGTCGACGAGGACGTCGTGGATCGCGCCGGCCGTGCAGCGCACGAGCTTGGTTTCCGCGTGGGGCTCGGCGGCGAAGTGCAGGCCCCGCACGGTGCCGCGCCGGGCATTGTAGGAGATGCTGGACTGCGCGAAGGCGCCGATGAGGCCCCGCGCGGCGAAGTCCTCCGCGCAGGCGGTGCGGGCGAAGAAGCCGCGCGCATCGGCCTGGGGGTC
This sequence comes from Methylobacterium sp. Leaf88, assembly GCF_001422795.1. Taxonomy (NCBI): domain Bacteria; kingdom Pseudomonadati; phylum Pseudomonadota; class Alphaproteobacteria; order Hyphomicrobiales; family Methylobacteriaceae; genus Methylobacterium; species Methylobacterium sp. Leaf88. Next base: position 386,023 of record NZ_LMMK01000045.1, read on the forward strand.
CGGGACGACCCGGTACGCGCCGGCGAGCGGCAGGGCCTCGAAGCGCATGGGCTCAGAACACCGTGAGCCGTGGGATCGCCGTGACGAAGCGCCCGCCCCAGTCCCGGATGGCGGCCATCTCGCCGGCGATCTCGTCCGTCAGGTTCCAGGGCAGGATCAGGACGTAGTCCGGCCGCTGTGCCAGCAGGGACTCCGGGGAGACCACCGGGATGCGGCTGCCCGGCAGGAGGGTGCCCTGCTTGTGCGGCGAGCGGTCCGCCACGGCCCGCACCAACTCGGGGCCGATGCCGCAGTAATTGAGGAAGGTGTTGCCCTTGGCCGCCGCCCCGTAGGCGCAGACGGTCTTTCCCGTCAGCCGCAGCTCCGCCAGGAAGGCGAGGGTGGCGCACTTGATGCGCACCACGTCCTCCGCGAAGGCGGCGTAGCCGCTCGCGTCGAACAGGCCGCCGGCGCGCTCCTCCGCGCGCACCCGGTCCACGGCGGGACCCTGCCGGTGCGCGGCCGCCGCGTGGCAGGCGAAGACCCGGAGGGAGCCGCCATGGGTCGGCCATGCCTCCACGTCGAAGACCCGCAGGCCGTGCGCCTCCAGGATCCCCGAGACGACCCCGAGGGAGAGGTAGGAGAAGTGTTCGTGGTAGATGGTGTCGAACTGGCGCTCCGCGATCATCCGCAGGAGGTGCGGGAACTCGAAGGTGGCGACGCCCTCGGGCTTCAGGAGAATTCGGAAGCCCTCCACGAAGTCGTGGATGTCGGGCACGTGGGCCAGCACGTTGTTGGCCGCCATCAGGTCGGCGGCGTGGCCCTCCGCCCGCAGGCGCCGGGCGGTCTCCGCCCCGAAGAACGCCACCTCGGTGGGGATGCCCCACTCGCGCGCCACCGCGGCCACGTTGGCGGCCGGTTCGATCCCGAGGGCCGGGATGCCGCGGGCCACGACGGCGCGCAGCAGGTAGCCGTCGTTGCTCGCCACCTCCACGACCCGGCTGTCCGGCCCGAGACCGAAGCGGGCCTGCATGGCCGCGACGTAGGCCTCCGCATGGGCGAGCCAGCCCGCCGAGAAGCCGGAGAAATAGGCGTAGTCCGAGAAGATCGCCTCCGGCGTCTCGAAGGCTTCGAGCTGCACCAGCCAGCAGGCCTCGCAGACGAAGGCATGGAGGGGATGGACCATTTCCCCCCGGCCGGCGCGCTCGGCCGGCACGTAGGCGTTGGCCAGGGGCGACAGGCCGAGATCGGCCACGCTCCGGTGCAGGGGCGTCCCGCAGGCGCGGCAGCTTCGGGTCGTAGTCGCTGTCGGAGTCGTCATGCGGCGAGCGCCTCGTAGGCGCCGATCTGCGCCAGGGTCAGGTCGCGGGCGCACGCCCCGCCGGCCTGCGCCCGGTGCCAGGCCGCGGTCCAGGCGAGCGCCGCATCGAGGCGCAGGCGCCGGTCCCAGCCGAGATGGGCGCGGGCCTTGGCCGAATCGACCTTGAGGAAGGTCGCCTCGTGCGGATGGATCGCCGCCGAGAGGTGCCACAGGGCCTCGGAGCCCCAGGCCTGGGCGAGTTCGTCGACGAGATGGGCCACCGGCCGGCAATCCTCGTCGGCCGGGCCGAAGTTCCAGGCCTCGGCGTAGCGCGGCCCGTCCGCCCCCGACAGGCATTCGGCGAGGCGGAGATAGCCGCTCAGGGGCTCGAGCACGTGCTGCCAGGGCCGCGTCGCGTGGGGCGCGCGGATCTCCACCGACTCGCCCCGCGCGAAGGCGCGGACGATGTCGGGCACGAGGCGGTCTTCCGACCAGTCGCCGCCGCCGATGACGTTGCCCGCCCGGGCGGTGGCGACCCGGCAATCCCGTTCCCTGAGGAACGAGGCCCGGTAGGCCGCCGCCACCAGCTCGGTGCAGCCCTTCGAACTGCTGTAGGGGTCGTGGCCGCCCAGCGCCTCCGTCTCGCGGTAGCCCCAGGCCCATTCACGGTTCGCGTAGGCCTTGTCGCTCGTCACCACCACCACGGCCCGGACGGAGGGCGTCGCCCGCACCGCCTCCAGCACGTGGGCGGTGCCCATCACGTTGGTGGCGTAGGTGGCCAGCGGATCGCGGTAGGCGGCGCGCACCAGGGCCTGGGCGGCCATGTGAATGACGATCTCGGGGTCCGTGGCAGCCAGGCACGCCTGCACCGCCGCCGGGTCGCGGATATCGGCGAGGTGCGAGTCGAGGCCGCGGCCGATGCCGGCCGTGGCGAACAGGCTCGGGGTGGTCTCGGGGGCCAGCGCCAGCCCGCTCACCCGGGCGCCCAGGCGTTCCAGCCACAGACAGAGCCAGCCGCCCTTGAAGCCGGTATGGCCCGTAACGAGCACCCGTCGCCCGGCCCAGAAGGCGGGATCGGGATTCGGGTCGCGCGTGCGCGGCAGAGGGAAGGGCGAGGGCTGCACGCTCTGAAACGATCTCCGGTGGGGCGCCAGACTACCAGCACTTCCAGGGCGGCGCGTCCCCCGCCCACAGGGCTTCGAGGTGGTTCTTGTCGCGCAGGGTGTCCATGGCCTGCCAGAAGCCCGCATGGACGTAGGCCGCGAGCTGCCCGTCGGCGGCGAGGCCCTCCAGGGGCTCCGCCTCCCAGACGGTGGCGTCGCCCGCGATCCGGTCGAGCACCCGCGGCGAGAGCACGAAGAAGCCGCCGTTGATCGTCGCCCCGTCCCCGGCGGGCTTCTCCCGGAAGCGCCGCACCGTGCCGTCCTCCAGCTCCAGCGCCCCGAAGCGGCCCGGCGGCGTCACCGCCGTGAGGGTGGCGAGCTTGCCGTGGGCCCGGTGAAAGGCCGCCAGGGCCGTCAGGTCCACGTCGGCGACGCCGTCGCCGTAGGTCATGAAGAAGTCGTCGTCGCCCAGATAGTCCCGCACCCGCTTCAGGCGCCCGCCCGTCATCGTGGTCTCGCCGGTCTCGATCAGCGAGACGCGCCAGTCCTCGGCGGTGCTGCGGTGGAAATCCACGTGGCCGCGCCCGATGTCCACGGTCACGTCGGACAGGTGCAGCCGGTAGTTCAGGAAGAACTCCTTGATGACGTAGCCCTTGTAGCCGAGGCAGATCACGAATTCGCGCACCCCGTGGGCGGCGAAGATCTGCATGATGTGCCAGAGGATCGGCCGGCCGCCGATCTCCAGCATGGGCTTGGGGCGGATCACCGTCTCCTCCGAGAGGCGCGTGCCGAGACCGCCTGCGAGGATGACTGCCTTCATGGATTCCTGAGCGGTCTTCGGAAGGTCCTGGCGCGGGAACGGCCGCGCTGCGGGCGCGTGCGCCCCGTCGCGCAACGCTTAATCGAGGGGTCGCCCTTCGTCCAGGCGCGGGGGCGGACGGGCCGTTTAGCCGACTTTTCCCGCCCGCTCGGGCTCCCGGGCGGGGCGCTGTCATCGCAGCTTCATACGGCCCGGTCATGCCCCGGGACGGAGGGACGTTCCCGGTTGGCGGTGGATGTGCCCGGATTGACCGGCGCGGGCCCATCGTTCGCGGGGTATGAGAGCTGAAGGGCGCGAGCGATGCGGGCGGCTGACGAGCGCGGGAGGGTCGAACCCCACGGGGACCTGACCCGCGCGGTGATGGCGTCGCTCCCCGGGGCGAGCGGTGACAGGGATGGCGAGCGGAGCATGAGCAAGTCCGACAAGCGCCTGCGGCCCCCGGGCGCGAAGAGCGTGGGCTGGGCCCTGGTCCAGGCCGCGCGCCTGCACCGCTCCCGCGTGGGCGACCGGCTAACCAGCCTCGACCTCTTCGCCGGACAGGAGCAGGTCGTCCAGGCGCTCGCCGCGGCCGGAACCATGACGATGGGCGACCTCGCCGCGACCCTGCGGGTGCGTCCGCCGACCGCCTCCAAGACGATCTCGCGGCTGGCGGCCCTGGGATTCGTCGAGCGCCGCGCCGAGGCCGGCGACGGCCGCATCGTCCGCGTGCGCCTCACCGAGACGGGCCTCGCCAAGGCCGCCGCCATCGAGCGCCTGTGGGACGAGGTCGAGGCCGAGCTCCTCGACGGGTTCGATGGCAAGGAGAAGCGCCGCCTGCGCAAGCTCCTGCGCAAGGCCGCCCGCAACCTCGCGGAGGTCTCGGGCGTCACCGGCCACGAGGTCGAGGGCGATTCCGAGATGGACGAGGACGAGGCGGACAGCCTGGCCGTCCCGGGCGCGCTGTAGCGCCGGCCGCGCCCGGGCCGGTCTCCCTAGAGCGGGGCGGACTTCGGGGCCTTCGCCTTGCGCATCATCCCGGAGCCCGCATGCACGGCCCGCCGGCGCCGGAACAGGCGCTCGCCGGTCCGCTCCAGGACGAGGGCCAGGCGGGTGGCGGCCCGGTCGAACAGCCAGACCGCCGCGCAGATCACGATGGTGATCGCGCAGCCGAGGCCGATCATGAGGCCCAGGATTCCCGGAGCGGGGAGAACCATCAGGCAGACCAGCCCGAAAGTGGCAAGCAACGGTATGGTCCGCGTCATGGATGGCCCTCCGCCAAAGACGTTCGGCCGCGAGGATGGTCGGACATCGATAAGAATTGGTGCAGGCGACGCGACTCGCCGGCGCGGCCGCAACCGACGGTCGCCATCCGGTTCCGAACCGGGCGGTGCCGTGTCGGCCAGCGATGCTTCAACGCCGTGGCGAACCCGATCCCCACGCAGGTGTGCGCTCCCCCGCGTCTGCTTTAAAGCTCCCCGGTCGCGCCGTTCATACCAGGCGAAACGCCGTCGCGGATCGGGATCACGTCGTTGAGGTCACCACCAGGGGGCGGCGCGCCCACGAACCGGCGCCTGGCCGGCATCGCGCTGATGTGCGGCACGCTGGCGTTCTTCGCCTGCCTCGACGCCTCGGCCAAGACCCTGGCGGGCCTGGGCGTCGATCCGCTGCTCTCGACCTTCATGCGCTACGCGGTGAACGTCGCGCTGGTGCTGGTGGTCCTCAATCCGGTCCGGACGCCCGGGGTGGCGCGGACGAACCGGCTCGCGCTCCAGGTCCTGCGCTCGCTGCTGCTGTTCGGGTCGACGGCCCTCAACTTCCTGGCCCTGCGCCAGCTCCAGCTCGCCGAGACCCTGTCGATCCAGTTCGCGACGCCCCTGATGGTGGCGCTGCTCGCGGGGCCGCTGCTGGGCGAATGGTCGTCGCCGCGCCGCTTGGTGGCGGTGGCGATCGGCTTCCTCGGCGTCCTCGTCATCGTGCGTCCGGGCGTCGGCGCCTTCCAGCCCGCCGTGCTCCTGAGCATCGGCAACATGCTATGCTACGCGTTCTACGTGCTGACCACGCGCAAGCTCGCGAGCGTCGATTCGACGGCCACGACGGTGTTCTATTCGGGACTGGCCGGACTCGCGCTGATGAGCCCGCTCCTGCCCTGGATCTGGACCACGCCGACGGCGTGGAGCACCTGGGCGCTGCTGATCGGGGTCGGGCTGTTCGGCACCCTCGGGCATTGGCTGCTGGTCCTGGCCCATGCCCGGGCGCCGGCCAACGTTCTGGCCCCCTTCATCTACACCCAGCTGCTTTGGTCGTTGATGCTGGGCTACCTGATCTTCGGCGACGTGCCGAACCGATGGACGCTGATCGGCGCGTCCATCGTGATCGGGTCCGGGCTCTATCTCCTGGCCCAGGAGTCCAAGGCCTTGGAATCCCGGGGGCGGCGCCGGCCGGACGGCGCGCGCGCCCCGCGGGATCCCGCATCGCCTCAGCGGTGACGGCGGTGATGGGAGTGGCGGCGGGACTTCATGCGGGTGCGGTAGGCGCGACGGCCCGGATCGATGCCGAGCGCCCCGTTCACGGTTCCCACCGCGCCGCCGACGGCGCCGCCGACGATGCCGCCCACCGGACCGGCGACCCGGTCGCCCTCGGCCGCGCCACGGCGGATGCCGCCCGGCAGGCCCTGCGCTTCGGCCGCGCCCGACAGGGCGAAGGCGGACAGGACGAGGCTGGCGGCGAGCAGAGCTTTTCTCATGGTCGTGTCTCCCAATGACGCCGCGTCTCGGTCACCCCTCGGATCTGGTCCCCGGCCGAAGCCGGACGGCGCCCGAACGCGTGAGGGACAACGGCCGAGCTTTAAAGAAGGTCCCCACGAAAGTTGGTCCGGCATGCCGGCGTCGGAAAGCTCGCTGGTCTCGCGCCTGCACCGCTGCTAGAAGCCGCCGAATGTGCGTTGATGGTGATCCACGCGGGCGGCGCGGCGTGCCGAGCGCCCCCCGGCCTCGAATTATGAGCCCGGCCTGCGCCTGAGGGCCGCCGCGGCGGTCCGATGCGAAGGCCGGGAGGGCGACGCCTCGCCTCCAGTCCGCCGGCCCCGGGGGCAGTCCTGCCCACCGACCGCCTCAACGCCGATCCGCGCCGAAGACCTCACAGACAGCCCATGAGCGACCAGACCTCTCCCGCTGCGGCCCCCGCCCGCGACTACTCGAAGACCCTGTTCCTGCCCCAGACCGACTTCCCGATGCGGGCCGGTCTGCCGGTGCGCGAGCCCCTGCTGCTGGAGCGCTGGGCCGCCACCGACCTCTACGGGCAGATCCGCGCGCAGGCCGCTGGCCGGCCGAAATTCGTGCTGCATGACGGCCCCCCCTACGCCAACGGCAACATCCACATCGGCACGGCGCTGAACAAGATCCTGAAGGACGTCATCGTCCGCGCGCAGGGCACCCTCGGCTACGACGCCAACTACGTGCCGGGTTGGGACTGCCACGGCCTGCCCATCGAGTGGAAGATCGAGGAGCAGTACCGCGCCAAGGGCCGCAACAAGGACGACGTGCCGGTCATCGAGTTCCGCCAGGAATGCCGGACCTTCGCCGCCCATTGGCTCGACGTGCAGCGCGGGGAGTTCAAGCGCCTCGGCGTCACCGGCGACTGGGACCACCCCTACGTCACCATGTCGTTCCCGGCCGAGGCCGCGATCGCCCGCGAGCTCATGACCTTCGCCATGACGGGCCAGCTCTATCGCGGCTCGAAGCCGGTGATGTGGTCGGTGGTGGAGAAGACCGCCCTGGCCGAGGCCGAGGTCGAGTACGAGGACCACGTCAGCGACACGATCTTCGCCGCGTTCCGGCCCATCGCGGGCGCGGGCCCGGATCTCGCCGAGGCCCGGGTGGTGATCTGGACCACGACGCCCTGGACCATGCCGGGCAACCGCGCCGTCGCCTATTCGCGCAGGGTTGCCTACGGTCTCTACCGGGTCACGGCGGCGGCCGACGACAACTGGGCGAAGGTCGGCGATCGCTACGTCCTCGCCGATGCCCTGGCCGCCTCGGTCTTCGCCAGCGCCCGGGTCGAGGCCTTCGAGCGCCTGCGCGACGTCGCCCCGGACGAACTCGCCGCCCTGACCCTGAGCCATCCGCTGGCCGGCCACGTGCCCGGCTACGACTTCGCCGTACCGCTCCTCGAGGGCGAGCACGTCACCGACGAGGCGGGCACCGGCTTCGTCCACACGGCGCCGGGCCATGGCCGCGAGGATTTCGAGGTCTGGATGGCCAACGGCCGGGCGCTCGCCCAGCGCGGCATCGAGACCCGCATCCCCTACACGGTGGACGCCGACGGGGCGCTCACCGAGGAGGCCCCCGGTTTCACGGGAAAACTCGTTCTTAACCACAAGGGCGAGAAGGGCGACGCCAACAAGGCGGTCATCGCCGCCCTGATGGAGGCCGGCACCCTGGTGGCGCGCGGCACGCTCAAGCACAGCTACCCGCATTCCTGGCGCTCGAAGAAACCGGTCATCTTCCGCAATACGCCGCAATGGTTCATCGCGATGGACAAGCCGGTCGGGTCCTTGGACGGCCGCACCCTGCGCGATGTCGCCCTGCGGTCCATCGAAGAGACCCAGTGGGTACCGCCACAGGGCAAGAACCGGATCAACGGCATGGTCGGCAACCGGCCCGACTGGGTGGTGTCGCGCCAGCGCGCCTGGGGCGTCCCGATCACGGTTTTCGTCAAGCGCGGCACCCACGAGGTGCTTCGCGACGCGGCGGTGAATGCCCGCATCGCGGCGGCCTTCCAGGCGGAGGGCGCGGATGCCTGGTTCACCGATGCGGACGGCGCCCGCTTCCTCGCCCCCGACCACGATCCGGCGGACTACGAAAAGGTCACGGACGTGCTCGACGTCTGGTTCGATTCCGGCTCGACCCACGCCTTCGTGCTCGACGATCCCGAGCAGTTTCCGGGCCTGTCCGGCGTCAAGCGCAAGCGCGACGGCGGCGCCGACACGGTGATGTACCTGGAAGGATCGGACCAGCATCGCGGCTGGTTCCAGTCGTCCCTGCTCGAATCCGCCGGCACCCGCGGTCGCGCCCCCTACGACATCGTCCTGACCCATGGGTTCGTCCTCGACCCGAAGGGCCTGAAGATGTCGAAGTCGCAGGGCAACGTCGTCGCCCCGCAGAACGTCATCAAGGATTCCGGCGCCGACATCCTGCGCCTGTGGGTGGCGGCCTCCGATTACGCGGACGACCTGCGCATCGGCCCGGAGATCATCAAGACCTTCGCGGAGACCTACCGCAAGCTGCGCAACTCGGTCCGCTGGATGCTCGGGTCGCTGGCGCATTTCGAGCCCGGCACCGAGATCGCCCACGCCGAACTGCCCGAGCTCGAGCGCCTGATCCGGCACCGGCTGTCCGAGCTCGACGGCGAGATCCGCGGGGCCTACGCCGCCTTCGACACCAAGCGGGTCGTGGCGCTCCTCAACGGCTTCATGACCGGCGACCTCTCGGCCTTCTACTTCGACGTGCGCAAGGACGTGCTCTACTGCGACCCGGCCTCCTCGGCCGTGCGCCGCGCCGCCCTCCAGGTCATCGACGAGACCTTCCGCCGGGTCACGATCTGGCTCGCGCCGGTGCTGGCCTTCACGGCGGAGGAAGCCTGGCTCGACCGCTACCCGTCGGAGGCCGGCTCCGTCCACCTGCAGACGCTGCCGGAGACGCCGGCCGCCTGGCGGGACGAGGCCCTCGCGGCCCGTTGGCAGGCGATCCGCCGGGTGCGCCGGGTCGTCACCGGTGCCCTGGAGATCGAGCGGACGGCCAAGCGCATCGGGGCGAGCCTGGAGGCGGCCCCCACCGTCCATATCGCGGATGCGGAGCTGCGGACGGTGGTGGAGGGCGTCGACTTCGCCGATGTCTGCATCACCTCCGCCCTCCGCATCGCGGCGGGCGAGGGCCCGGCCGAGGCGTTCCGCCTCGACGACGTGCGGGGCGTCGCCGTGGTGCCGGCCCTGGCCGAGGGCCGCAAATGCGCCCGCTCCTGGCGGGTCGCGCCCGAGGTCGGCAGCGACCCGGACTATCCCGACGTGACGCCCCGCGACGCCCGCGCCCTGCGCGAGTGGGACGCGGCGCATGCCGGCACGAACGCCGCGTGACGCGGATGCCGCCCCTCGCCGTCCCCCATCCCGGGGGGAGGCCCCGCCTTCCCGCGTGACGTCCTCCCCGATGACCCCCTCTCCCCCATGACCCCCTTCCGCCTGGGCCTCGTCGCGCTGCTCGTCACCCTGGTCGTCGACCAGGCCTCGAAGCTCTGGCTCTATCTCGGCACCGACCTGGTGCTGACGCAGCCCTGGCGGATCGCGCCCTTCGCCGAGTTCCTCGTGGTGTGGAACCGGGGCGTCTCCTACGGGATGTTCCAGCAGGAGGGCGGCCTCGGCCGCTGGGTGCTGGTGGGCGTGTCATGCCTCGCGGCGCTGGGCCTGTCGCTCTGGATGCGGCGGGCGGAATCGCGCTTGCTGGCGGTGGCCCTCGGGCTCGTCGCGGGCGGCGCCCTTGGCAACGCCATCGACCGCGCGGCCTACGGCGCGGTGTTCGACTTCGTGCACCTGCACTGGCGCAGCTGGTCCTGGTACGTCTTCAACATCGCCGATGCGGCCATCGTCGCCGGCGTCGTCGGCCTCATCCTCGACAGCCTGCGGCCGGCCCCCCGGAGCACCGGGTCCGAGCTCTGAGGCTCCGCCGTCATTTCCGCCCGACCTGTGATCCGTAAACCACAGCCGGGATCGTTGTGCCGGCGAGGCTGGTGCACTGCGGTCAAGGCGCCATACGATCGCCTGAAACCGGGATCAGGCCGAGAAGGTCGGATCAGGATCGTGGCACAAGGCGATCATCCGGGCTCGGGGAACCGGGACCCACAACCGGGCGGAGAGCGGGGATAGCATGATCGGACATCGGGCTTTGCTGGTGGTGGCGGGCATTCTGACCGCTGGGAGCGCGCAGGCGCAGCAGGGCGTGTTCATGCGCGACACGCTCAGCAGCATCGGCCTGATCGAGCCCGAGAAGCCCGCGATCACCTACCGCGAGCGGGCCCCCCTGGTGATGCCGCCCAAGCTCGACGGCAAGTCCCTGCCGCCGCCGCGCCAGCCGGAAGCCTCGGCCCAGTGGCCGAAGGATCCCGAGGTCGTCCAGCGCGAGCGCGAGCGCGAGGAGGCCCGGAAGCCGATCGTCCGCGGCGCCCAGGGCCGGATGAACGACAACAACATGACGCTCTCCATCGACGAGATGCGCGGCGGACGCCGCGCCGGCGCCCAGGCGCGCACCGAGCCGGGCCGGCCCGAGGGCGAGAACGACGATCGCAACTCCTTCTGGTCGAACCCCTTCGGCCTGCGCTCCGCCGAGGTCGCGGAGCCTTCGCAGGTCGAGCCGGACCGCGACGTCCTCACCGATCCGCCCACCGGCTACCGCAAGCCGCCCCGCAAGGTCGCCAAGACCAACGGCGACCCCGTGAACAACCCGTATCGCGAGCGTGAGGAGTCCGATCCGGGCGCCTACGTGCGCGCGCGCTCCGCGAACTGAACCCCGGGTCCGGCCCGGTGCCGCAGGCGCGGCGGGTCACCGCACGAGGACCCGTTTCCTGCCCCTCCGACGCACCCCCGTGGCGCGGAGCCGGCGCAACGCCAACATGACGGATGGCCCTCGCAAGCGGCCGACCGCGGAAGGAAGAGCTTCGATGCACCTGTTCAGGAAGGACATGCCCCTCTTCGGACCCTCGCGCGGCCATGCCAGCGCGGGCCGGGCCGAAGCCGCGCCCTTCGGGCGCTCCGAGGCGGGCGGCCCCGAGGTCAGTGCCTTCGCCCTCGACAACGGCCTCGACGTCGTGGTCGTGCCCGATCACCGCGCCCCGGTCGTCACCCACATGGTGTGGTACCGCAACGGCTCGGCCGATGATCCGCTCGGCCAGTCGGGCATCGCCCACTTCCTCGAGCACCTGATGTTCAAGGGCACGGAGCGGCACCCGATCGGCGCCTTCTCGAAGGCCGTCTCGGGCCTCGGCGGCCAGGAGAACGCCTTCACCTCCTACGACTACACCGCCTATTTCCAGCGCGTCGCCCGCGATCACCTCCGGACCATGATGGAGTTCGAGGCCGACCGCATGACCGGCCTCGTCCTCGACGACGCCGTGGTGGCGCCCGAGCGCGACGTGGTGCTGGAGGAGCGCCGCATGCGGGTCGAGACCGACCCCTCGGCACAGCTCTCCGAGGCGATGGCCGCCTCCCTGTTCGTGCATCACCCCTACGGCACGCCGATCATCGGCTGGATGCACGAGATCGAGGAGCTGAACCGCACCCACGCCCTCGACTACTACAAGCGCTTCTACACGCCGGAGAACGCCATCCTGGTGGTGGCGGGCGACGTGACCCCGGACGACGTCCGCCGCATGGCCGACGACACCTACGGCCGCGTCACCCCGCAGGGCGCCCGGCCCGTGCGCATCCGCGCCAAGGAGCCGGAGCCCCGGGCGCTCCGCCGCCTCGCCGTGGCCGACCCCAAGGTCGAGCAGCCGACCCTGCAGCGGCTCTACCTCGCTCCCTCCTGCATCACCGCGCGGGACGGCGAGTGCCACGCCCTCGAACTGCTGGCCGAAGTCATGGGCGGCGGCTCCACCTCCTACCTCTACCGCAAGCTGGTGATGGAGCTCGGTGTCGCCGTGAATGCCGGCGCCTGGTACATGGGCTCGGCCATCGACGACACCCGCTTCTCCGTCTACGCGATCCCCGCCGAGGGCGTCAGTCTGGAGAAGCTGGAGGAGGAGGTCGACCGCGTCCTGCGCCGCGTCCCCTCCGAGGCCCTGGAGCCCGAGGCGATCGAGCGGGCCAAGACCCGCCTCGTGGCCGAGACGGTCTATTCCTCCGACAGCCAGTCTTCCCTCGCCCGCATCTACGGCTCGGCTCTGGCCATCGGTGAGAGCATCGAGGAGGTCCGTCGCTGGCCCTCCGACATCGAGGGGGTGACGAAGGCGCGGCTCGTGGCCGTGGCCGAGCGCTACCTGACGCCCTCCCGCTCCGTCACCGGCTACCTGACCAAGGCCCACGAGGCCGACGCGGCCTGACGGCCGCTCCCGGCCCCCGGCCGGGCCACACCATTCGGGAGGCCGCGGCGCCCGCCGCCGCGCCCCGCGCACAGCATGAGGTTCCCATGAACGTGGCCACCACCGACCTGCTCGACTCCGCCACCCGCTCCGCGACCTCGCCGACCCAGGCGGTTCCCGTCGCGGCGGCCCCCGGAATCGAGGCGTGGCACGTCGAATCCCCGGTAGTGCCGCTGATCGCCCTCGCCTTCACCTTCGAGGGCGGCGCGGCGCAGGACCCCGAGGGCAAGGCCGGCGTGGCCCAGATGCTCGCCCGCCTCCTCGACGAAGGGGCCGGCGACCTCTCCTCCGACGCGTTCCAGGAGCGCCTCGCGGCCCGGGCCATCGAGCTCTCCTTCCATGCCGGCTCCGACGCGCTGGGCGGCTCCCTCAAGATGCTGGTCAAGCACGCCGACGAGGCGATCGACCTCCTGGCCCTGGCCCTGGCCAAGCCCCGCCTCGATCCCGACGCCATCGAGCGGGTCCGGGCCCAGACCCTGGCCGGCCTGCGCTATCAGCAAAACGATCCGGGCGTGATGGCCTCGCGCCGCTTCTTCGCCGAGGCCTATGCCGGGCATCCCTATGCCCGTCCGTCCTCCGGCACGCCCGAGAGCATCGCGGCGATCACCCGCGACGATCTCGTGACGATGCATCGCCAGATCATCGGCCGCGGGGCCGTCAAGGTCGCCGCGGTGGGCGCCATCGACGCCGCGCGCCTGGCGGAGAGCCTCGACCGGGCGTTCGGCCGGCTCGAGATGGCCGCCCCTCTCAAGGCGGTGCCCCAGACCCGGATGCAGAACATCGGCGCGCGCCACGTGGTCGATCTCGACGTGCCGCAATCCGTGATCCGCTTCGGCATGAACGGCGTGCCGTGGTGCGATCCCGACTTCATCCCGGCCTATGTCCTGAATCACATCCTGGGCGGCGGCTCCTTCACCTCCCGCCTGTTCCAGGAGGTGCGCGAGAAGCGCGGCCTCGCCTATTCGGTGGGCACGTCCCTCGTCAGCCACCGCGCCGCCTCGATGACCTGGGGCTACACCGCCACCAAGAACGAGCGCGTCGGCGAGGCCCTGTCGGTGATCGGCGAGGAGATCGGCCGCCTCATCACGGACGGCCCTTCGGACGAGGAGCTGCAGAAGGCCAAGGACTACCTCACCGGCTCCTACGCCCTGGGCTTCGATACCTCGACCAAGATCGCGCACCAGCTCGTGCAGATCGCCTTCGAGGGCCTGGGCATGGACTACATCGCCCGTCGCAACGATCTCGTGGCCAACGTGACCCAGGCCGACATCCGCCGCGCCGGGGCCCGTACCTTCGCGGACGGGAAGATGCTGGTGGTCGCCGCCGGCCGTCCCACGGACTTCTGACGGATCACGAACGTTCGGGGCGTCCGGGTTTCCGGGGCCCGTGGACGAACCGCCGCGCCCGGCTGCGGTCGCTCGGGACTGTACGCGGGCACGGCGGTTGCTAGTTTCCGCCAAGGCGGCGACGATGCTGCACCGCTGGTTTTCAAGCTCGGGACAGTCCGGATGACATCACGCCTCGCCTCCCTGCCGGCCCGCCTCGCCCTTGTGACGGCGATGGGCCTCGCCGCGACGCCGGCCCTGGCCCATCCCGGCCACGCGCCCGCCGCCGGCTTGACGCAGGGCTTCCTCCATCCCTTCAGCGGCCTCGACCACGTCCTCGCCATGGTGGCGGTGGGTCTGATCGCGGCCCGCATCGGCGGACGCGCCCGCGTCCTCGTCCCCCTGTCCTTCCTCGGCATGATGGCCGTCGGCGGCGCCCTCGGGGTCGCCGGCATCGGGCTGCCCTTCGTCGAGATCGGGATCGCCCTCTCGGTGGTGGTGCTCGGCGCCACCTTGGCCCTGCGCCAAGCCCTGCCGCTCGCCGTCGCCATGGCCCTCGTGGGCGCCTTCGCGGTGTTTCATGGCCATGCCCACGGCGCCGAGATGCCGGAGACTGGCTCGGGCCTCGCCTACGGTCTCGGCTTCCTCGGTGCGACCGCCCTCTTGCACGCGGTGGGCCTCGGTCTCGGCCTCTCGGCCGGACGGCTCGTGCAGAGTCTCACCGCCCTGCGGGTGACCGGTGCGGCCCTCGCGGTTGCGGGCCTCGGCCTTCTCGCCGGCGCCGTCTGAGCGCCCCCTCCGACGTCGTCGAACGGCCCCCTCCCGGGGGCCTTTTCGTTTTCGGGTCGGTCGCCCCATCCGACAGGTCAGCCCGCCGCTCAGGGATCCGCCGATGCAACTCACCGGAATCCACCATCTCACCGCCATCACCGCGCAGGCGCCCGACAATCTGGCCTTCTACACACGGGTCCTCGGCCTCCGATTGGTGAAGAAGACGGTGAACCAGGACGACGTCTCGGCCTATCACTTGTTCTACGCCGACGGCCGCGCCTCGCCCGGCACCGACATCACGTTCTTCGACTGGCCGGCGCCGCCGGAGCGACGCGGCACCGACAGCATCAGCCGCACCGGCCTGCGCGTCTCCGGCGCAGACGCGATCGGGTGGTGGCGCGAGCATCTCGCCCGACAGGGCGTGAACCACGCAGTGCCGGTGGAGCGCGACGGGCGCCTGACCCTCGATTTCGAGGATGGCGAGGGCCAGCGCCTGATGCTGGTGGATGACGGCGGCGTCGGCGAGGCCCATCCCTGGGCGCGGAGTCCCGTGCCAGGCGAGCACCAGATTCGCGGCCTCGGGCCGATCCGGCTCAGCGTGGCGCAGATCGAACGGACCGAGGCCGTGCTCACCGAGATCCTCGACCTGAATCACGACCGGAACTATGAGCTTCCCGAGGGCGAGGTCCGCGTCTATCGCATGGGCGCGGGTGGCCCCGCCGCCGAACTCCATCTCGTGGCCGAGCCGAACCTCCCCCCCGCACGTCAGGGCGCCGGAGCGGTCCACCACGTCGCCTTCCGCATCCCGGACACCGACTACGCCGCCTGGGCCGACCGGCTCAAACAGCGCCGCATGCCCTCCAGCGGCCCGGTGGACCGCTACTATTTCCGCAGCCTGTACTTCCGCGAACCCAACGGAATCCTGTTCGAGATCGCCACCGACGGGCCGGGCTTCGCCACCGACGAGCCCATGGAGACCCTGGGCGAGCGCCTCGCCCTGCCGCCCTTCCTCGAACCCCGCCGCGTCGAGATCGAGGCCGGCCTGAAGCCGCTCTGACGCGCCGCGGCAGAATTAAGAACGATTCCAAGCCACTGTGCCGACGTGCGACTGCGTAAGCGCGCCGCCTTGACGGGCCTACCGCAGGTGCGAGAAGACGCCACGCAAAGCTTCGAGATTCGAGCGAAATTCGAGACGGACCGTCGATGAGCAAGTTCAACGAGGAGCGTGTGCTGAGCGTCCACCA
Organism: Methylobacterium sp. Leaf88; assembly: GCF_001422795.1. Taxonomy (NCBI): domain Bacteria; kingdom Pseudomonadati; phylum Pseudomonadota; class Alphaproteobacteria; order Hyphomicrobiales; family Methylobacteriaceae; genus Methylobacterium; species Methylobacterium sp. Leaf88. The sequence continues at coordinate 401,667 of NZ_LMMK01000045.1, forward strand.
CTGGACCGACACGCTGTTCTCCTTCCGCACCACCCGCGATCCCGCTTTCCGCTTTCGCAACGGCGAGTTCGTGATGATGGGCCTCGAGGTCGAGGGCCGGCCGCTCCTGCGCGCCTACAGCGTCGTCTCGGCCAATTACGAGGAGGAGCTGGAATTCTTCTCGATCAAGGTCCCGAACGGCCCGCTCACCTCGAAGCTGCAGCACCTCAAGGTCGGCGACCCGATTATCGTCGGCAAGAAGCCCACCGGCACCCTGGTGCTCGACAATTTGATGCCGGGCAAGAACCTCTACCTCCTCGGCACCGGCACGGGCCTGGCGCCCTTCATGTCGATCATCAAGGACCCGGAGACCTACGAGCGTTTCGAGAAGGTCGTCCTCGTCCATGGCTGCCGGCAGGTGCAGGAGCTCGCCTACGGCGAGACCATCACCCAGGACCTGCCGAACCACGAGTTCCTCGGCGAGGTGATCAGCGCCGGGCTGATCTACTACCCTACCGTGACCCGCGAGCCTTTCCGCAACCGCGGCCGCATCACCGACCTGATGACCTCGGGCAAGCTGTTCGAGGATATCGGCCTGCCGCCGATGTCGGTGGAGAACGACCGCTTCATGCTCTGCGGCTCGCCCGACATGATCCGTGACACTCGCCAGCTGCTGACCGATGGCGGCTACGAGGAGGGCAACCACGGCGAGGCCGGGCACTACGTCATCGAGAAGGCCTTCGTCGAGAAGTGAGCGGCACGCGCGCCGTTTTCATCGCCGGCGCCGGGACAGAGATCGGCAAGACCTACGTCACCGCCGCCCTGACGCGGCGGCTGCGCGCCCTGGGCCGCGACGTGCGGACTCTCAAGCCCCTGGCGAGCGGGGTCCCGCCCCTCGATGCCGCGGACTTCGCGCAGAGCGACACCGGACGGCTTCTCGCGGCGCAGGGCCTGGCCGTGACGCCAGAGACGGTTGCCGCCTGCTCGCCCTGGCGCTTCGTCGCCCCCCTGAGCCCCGATCTCGCCGCCGCCCGCGAGGGCCGGATCCTGGCCCTCGACGACCTCGTCGGCTGGTGCCGGGCCGCGATCGCCGCGACACCGCCCGGCGGCACCCTGCTGATCGAGGGGGTCGGCGGCGTCATGAGCCCGGTGACGGGGGAGGCGACCGGCCTCGACTGGCTCACGGCGCTCCGCCTGCCGGCGCTCCTCGTCTCCGGCTCCTATCTCGGGGCGATCAGCCATGCCCTTACGGCGGCCGAGACCCTGCACGCGCACGGCGTCCCCCTGATCGGGATCGTCGTCTGCGCCAGCCCGGACGCGCCGACTCCGCCCGAGGTCGTGGCGGCGGCGATCGCCCGGCACCAGGCCGTCCCGGTGATCGTCATCGCCCGCGACGGGGACTGCCCGGTCGACCTCGCCGATCTGGTGCGCCCGGTCTCCGCCGCCTGAACGCCCGTCCCGCGCACCGGGGGCGCCTCACAGCACCCGAAGCGCGAGCGCGCCGGCCGGGCAGAGCCGCAGCACGTGCGGGCGCTCCAGCAGCACGTCCCAGATCCGCGCCTCCGCGTAGCGCAGCAGCACCGCGCCCCCGGGGCCCGGCCCGTGGAAGCACTGTTCCAGGGCGAGGACCAGGGTGGGGCGGGGCGGATGGGGGCGCAGGGTGGTATCGACCGCGAGGGTGAGCGCGTCGGCGGCCGAGCCCGGGAAGGCGTCGAAGCTCTGGACCAGGCCGTCGATCTCGCTTCCGTCGAGGGTCAGCACGAGGCAGAGCCGGGGCAGGAAGCTGGGGCAGGCCGAGACCGGCACGTCACGCCGCAGGGTCAGGGCGAAGCGGGGCGAGGCTTGGGCCGGATAGGTCCAGCGATGGGCCTCGCGGACCCCCTGGAAGGGCACCCATTCCTCCGGCTGCGAGGCGGACGGGGCGGTGACGCGGCCCTCCGCCCGCCCGTCCTGGCGGTAATGCACCAGGGGGTTGACCCCGGCCAGGCCGACATCGGGGTAGCGGGCCACGTACATCAGGGTGCTGAAGGCGGGATTCGGGTCGAGGCCGGCCTTCGCCCCCGCCCGCAGGTAGTGCCGCACCGGGTCGAGGCGCGTCGGGCCGCTCTGGCGCTTGTAGAAAGCGGTGTCGAAATCGGCGCTGGGATCGCGGTCCTGAGCGGCGCCGCGCCAGACGTAGTGCAGGAACGGGTCGATGCCGGAGCGGGCCACGTCCGGGTTGGTCGCCCGGTAATAGGCCGCATCGAACAGGCGGGGCACGCGGCCGAGGATCACCCGGCGGATCAGGGGCGTGGCGAGGCGGACGGCGTGGAACGTCGGGCTGCGTGTCATGGGAAGGTCGGCGCCTCGCACACCTGGCGCAGGACGGCGCGGTAGGCCGCGGGGTCCTCGTCGCGGCCGACCTGGGCGAGGCCGGCGCACTGCACCTGCGTCCACGCCGCCGCGTCCGCGTGGAGATGCGCCAGCGTCTCGGCGAAGCCCCGGGGATCGTGCCAGTCGTGGACCCGGTATCCGGTGCCGTCGGGCCAGCCCATCTGCCCGGCCAGGACGGGGGTGACGACGCTCGGCAGGCCGCGCGCCACGGTCTCTAGCACCTTGTGCGGAAGGCCGGCGGCGAAGCGCGTCGGCGCGAGGGCGACGCGGGCGGCATCCAGGGCCGGGCCGATCTCGTCGAGGCGGCCGAGCACGGTGACGCCGGGCCGGGTCAGCCGCTCGGCGATGGAGGGCGCGACCGCACCGATGATGGTGACGTGGGCGTCCGGCAGGAGCGCCCGCAGGAAGTCCCAGGCCTGCCCGAAGAACCAGTCGAGCGAATCGATGTTCGGCTCCCCCTCGCGGGCGAGAGACCCGATGAAGACGAAACCCCGGCGGGCGGCGAATCCGGGCGGGTTCGGATGGGGCGCCTGGACGTGGCCGAGGACCACCGGATCGGCGACCCCGGCCCGGTGCAGCAGGCGCGCGTCGGCCGGGGAGACGCAGACCACCCGGTCGGCCGCCGCGATCGTCCGGAGCTCCAGGGCGGTCGCCCGGGCAAGGGACGGCCCCGGCGACGGCCGGCCTTTGAGGGCGTCGACGACGAACTCGCGCAGGGCGTAGAGGGATTCGGAATCGAACACCACGCGGGCGCGGGCCACATCCCGCGGGCTCAGGCCCAGATCCGCCAGGACCTCGCACACCATGCGGATGTGCGGCGGCCGGCTGACCCAGAGCACGTCGTAGGCTTCGGCCCGCTCGGTGACGAGGCGGCGGAAGCCCTCCCGTCCGCAGGGCTCGATGACTTCGATCCGGTCCGAGAGATCCCGATAGGTCGTCGCCGGCTCCTCGCGCTCGCCGTAGACCGAGCACACCGTCACGGCGTAGCCGAGATCCGCCATCGCGTTGACGATGGTGTTGGCCCGCGGCAGCCCGGCCCCGAGATCCTGATGGGGGGCGCGGTCGTCGACGTAGAGGACGCGCAGGGCGAAGGGCGCGTCGTCGCGGGGCCCGAAGCCCGTGCGCCGCGGCCCCTGCCCGAAGAGCCAGGCACCGTGCCGCTCGCGGAAGCGGACCCGGTTGCGGTCGAGGAGCGCCTCGACGTCGGCGCGCCGGACGCTGGTGCCGCTCTCCACGTGGATCGCGATCGCACGCGGCTGGTAGACGACCCGCCGCCCCGCCTGCTGACAGCGGGCGCAGAGGTCGGTGTCCTCGAAATAGGCCGGCGCGAACAGGTCGTCGAAGCCGCCGAGCTCGGTGAACAGCCGGGCCTCGATCATCAGCAGGGCCCCGGAGACGTAGCCCGCGTCGCGGACGTAGGAGGCCTCCGGCGCGAAGGGATCGAGGCCGCCGCGGCCGGCCGGATGGGTGAGCTGCGGGTCGTCCTGGAAGCCGGCCCCGGCCTCCTGCAGGATGCCCCCGGGGAAGACCAGCCGCCCGCCGACGATGCCGACGTCGTCGGCCTCCGCGAAGGTGCGGACCAGGGCCGCCAGGGCGCCGGGCATCAGGTCGATGTCGGGATTCAGGAACAGCACGTAGCGGCCGCGGGCCTCGGCGGCCCCCTGGTTGCAGGCGGGGCCGAAGCCGGCGTTCTCCGGATTGAGCAGGATCCGGGCGCCGTCGACCCGGTCGAAGAGCGTCCGGGTCTCGGCATCGGAGGCATTGTCGACCAGGATCACCTCGAAGGCGGGGCCGGCGAAGGCCTGGTGCCCGGCGAGCTTCGCCAGGGTCCAGGCCAGCAGGTGCCGGGCCCCGCGCGAGACGATCACGACCGAGATCACGGGCGCGGCTTCCGGCCGGAACGCGATGCGGATGTCGTTGAGAAACAACGCATTCCAGATCAGGGCGGCCTCGACCAGGGCCGCCTTTCGGCCCGCCGGAGCGTCGAGGATGTCGGGGGCCGCCATCATGGAAGGGGCTCCGGGCTCGGGATGGGGTCGGGCAGGACCGTGATGCGACCGATGAGGTCGTCGTGCAGGAACAGGATCGTGGAGGCCTCCGGGCCTGCTCCGAGCCCCGCGAAGGTCACGGCCGTCGGCGCGCCCGGGAGGTCCGCGCGGGCGCTGGTATACGCGCTGATATACGCGCTGGAATACAGCGGAATCCGGCTGGTATTCAGAGGGGTGACACGTCCGAGCGTGATCTCGCGCGTCGGCGTGCCGATCCGGAAGGCGGCGTGGGGATGCGTGCCGACTGCGAGGTGACGCGGCAGCGTCAGGGCCAGGGTCGTCGCGTCTCCGGCGGTGCCGACGCGGACCGCCTGGGCTTCCCAGTCCGCCGCGACGTCCGCCAGCTGCGCCGCGAGGTCCGCCCGGAGGGGAGGGGGCAGGCGCCGGTCGCGGACCCATTCCGGCGAGAGGGCGAGCTGGAGCCCGGCCAAACCGGCGTCCGGTGATCCGGCCTCGTCCTGTCTGCGCTCGGTCTTGCCCTCCTCCGCCCTGGCGAACCAGCGCCGGCGGGCGGGGGTGTAGGGATCGGCGCCGGGCGGGGCTACGCGCTCGGTGGCGACCAAGAGGCCGCGTTCGGGATCGTCGCGCAGGTCGGACCGCAGGGAGGTCTCGCGGGTGAGGCGTCCGCGTTCGAGGAACGTGACCACCCGATCGGGATCGTTCGCGGTGGCGGGGGCGACAGACGCGGCAGCCTCAGATGGTTTCTCATCGGAAACAGAGAGCATTGCCAGCAAAGCGGTTTCGGCCTTCTCGGCGCGGGCGTTATAGCCGGCAAAGAGATCCGCGCAGGCGTGGGTGAGGGCGGCGAGGCCGGCCGCGTCGTCGGCCAGCGCGAGCACCTCGGCCTTCACCGCTGCGGCGGTGGGCAGGCGGTGGGCCGGCGCCACGTGGTCGAAGCCCTCGAAGGCGAGGGCGGTGCCGAGGACGGGCTTGCCGAAGGACAGGGCCTCGGCGACCTTCATCTTCAGGCCGCTGCCCATGAGGATCGGCGCCACCACGAGGTCGACGCCGTCGTAGAAGTCCTCCAGCTCCGGCAGGTAGCCGGCGAGCCGCACACCGGGCCCTGCGGTCGGGCCGAGGCTGTTGCTGATCTCGCCCGCGATGACGAGTTCGGGACGGGCCGGGGTCCAGTCCTCGCTCCAGGCCGCGGCGAAGCGCCGGATCGAGACCAGGTTCGGATCGTTGCCGTGGCCGAGGAAGCCGATCCGCTTGACCCGGGCCGGGGCCGCGAAGGGCCGGCGGGCGGCAAAGCGCGGCGGCAGCAGGTGAACCCGGCGATCGGTGATCGTCCGGAAATAGGCCGCTTCCTCGGACTGGATCGCCAGCACGATGTCGGCCCGGGCGAGGCCCGCCGCCTCGCCCGCCCGGTCGGTGTAGAAGAAGTTCGGCTCGGCCCGGAACGGACGGTATTGCCGCTGCCGGTCGGCAAAGCGGTCGTGGGTGTCGATGAGCCTGAGCACGCCCGGCGGCGCCGCCTCCAGCGCCCGCGACAGGAACACATAGTTCATCAGGATCGCACGGGTCTCAGGGTAGGCCCGTCCGTACCAGGCCACGAAGGCGCCGACCGCCTCGGGGCACCAGTCGTCGATGGCGAAGCACCGCGACCGGGTGGTGAGCGGGATGGTCGCCGGTGGCTCGATCCGGAAGATGTGCCGGAAGAGGCCCGCCGCCGCGGCCTCGTCGGTGGGCGGGTGCTGCCCGAAGCGGCGATAGATCTGGTCCTCGTGGGCGTAATAGGCGAGGTCGACCGCGTAGCCGCCGCGCTGCAGGGCGGCGCAGGTGGTGAGCAGCCGGCGCCGGTTGCCGGCGCTGGTCGGAAACGCCGGCATCGGCGCCACCACGAGGATCGCGGGGCCGCTCATCGTCCGGCCTCGCGGCGGAGGCGGGCGGGCGTGACGGTGCCGGGGCCGAGGAGGAACGCGGTCTCGACGGTCGCCCCGCGGGGGTTGCCCCAGGCCGGCGCCAGGGTGAGGTCGATCGCGGGGGCCGGGCCGAAGCGGAGCTCGGCCGTCGCCACCCGGGCGCAGCTCCAGGTGCTGCCGGCCCGCAGCAGCAGGTAGTTCGGCACCGTGGAGCCCGAGAGCGTGGCCCGGCCCGCATCGTCGCCCGCGAGGGCGAGGCGGGGCGCCGTCTCGGGCATCGGACCCTCCGCGACGGCGGGGGCCAGCAGCGGAAACAGCGTCGCCAGGGCATCGAGGGTGTCCGGCATCACGGCCGCCAGCACCGCCTCCCCGAGGGCGGCGCGCTCGGGCCGGGCCAGCTCCGCCACGGGCCGGGGTTTCGGACAGGCGATCGCCGCATCGCGAAAATGCGTCTCCAGGGTCAGGGTGCCGCCCTCCGTCAGGGCCGCCTGCCCGTCATGCAGGACGAGGAGCCCGGCGGGATCGGGCTCGGGGCCGCCGAAGCCGGTGAAGGCCCAGGTGAGGAGGCCGAGGCCGGCCGGCGCCAGGACCGCGAGGGGGATCGGCAGGTCGGTGGCGACCGGGTAGCGGCAGACGAGCACGCCCTGGCCCGCCGCGAACAGGCGAGCCGCGCTGGGACTAGGAGGGGCAGAGGTGGCGGTCATGCGGCCTGGGGATTCGAGCGGAGCGTGCGTCCGCGGATTTCGAACGGTCGACGGTCACCCGATCCTCCCCGCCCGGCCGGGGCTCGCCGGCCGGCCAGGGGCGTGGGCTGCGCGGGTCCCCACGCCGGTCGGGAGAGGGACAGGGGGAGGTGGGTGCGCAGTCCGGAAAGGGCACACACCTCACCCCAACCCGCTCCTTCCCGGCGAGGGAGCCGCCTCGCGTCTCCCCCCGGTCGTCGATGGCTCGACGTCACGCGCGTCCCCACGAGGATCGACCCGAGTTCCGGGGTGCGAGGCCGCGCGCCACGGGCGACGACGGGGCCGCTCAGCCGGCCCGCTGCCCGCCGAAGGCCGCCAGGATGCGGGCCCAGGAGCGGGTGCCCTTGTGGAAGCTGGTCAGGTCGTACTTCTCGTTGGGCGAGTGGATGCGGTCGTCGTCGAGGCCGAAGCCGATCAGCAGCGTGTTGCGGTCGAGGAGGCGCTTGAAGTCGCCCACGATCGGGATCGAGCCGCCGGCGCCGATGGTCACGGCGGGCACGCCCCATTCCTCGGCCAGGGCCGCGCGGGCGGTCTCGAGTTCGGGCATGTCGAAGGGCAGGCTGATGGCGCGGCTGCCCTTGTAGCAGATCACCTCCACCGAGCAGTCGGCCGGGATGCGTTCGCGCACGAAGGCCTCGAAGGTGCGGGCGAGCTGCTCCGGGTCCTGGTCGTCGACGAGGCGGAACGAGACCTTGGCGCTGGCCTGGCCGGCGATCACGGTCTTGGTGCCCTCGCCGGTATAGCCGCCGATGATGCCGTTGACGTCGCAGGCCGGGCGGGACTGGACCAGCTCGATCAGCATGCGGCCGCGCTCGCCGGCCGGCTCCGACAGGCCGATGGGCCCGAGGAACGTGTCCGCCGTGAAGTCGAGGCCGCGCCACTGGTCGAGCACCGCCTGCGGCGTCTCGCGCACGCCCTCGTAGAAGCCCGGCAGCGCCACCTTTCCGTCGGCGTCGTGCAGGTCGGCGATGATCCTGGACAGGACGTGGATCGGGTTGCGCGCGGCGCCGCCGAAGAAGCCCGAATGCAGGTCGCGGTCGGCGCAGGTCACCTTGACCTCGAAATAGGCCAGCCCGCGCAGGGAGGTGGTGATGGCCGGGGTGGTCGGATTCCACATGCTGGTGTCGCAGACGAGCACGATGTCGGCGCCGAGCTTGTCGCGGTTGGCCGCGACCCATTCGGGCAACCCTTGAGAGCCGTTCTCCTCGGCGCCCTCGACCAGGATGGTGACGCCGCAGGGGAGCTCGCCCGCCATCGCCAGATGGGCCCGGCAGGCCTCCACGAAGGTCATCACCTGGCCCTTGTCGTCCGAGGCGCCGCGCCCGACGATCGTCCGCTTCCCGGCGGCGTCGGTGGCGAGGCGCGGCTCGAAGGGGGGCGTCTCCCAGAGGGTCAGGGGGTCCACCGGCTGCACGTCGTAATGCCCGTAGAACAGCACGTGCGGGAAGCCGGGCTTCGGCTTATGGGCCAGCACCACCGGGTGCAGGGCGGTCTCGTGGATGCCGGTCTCGAAGCCCAGGGCCGTCAGGGTGCCGGCGAGCCAGGTCGCGGCCTCGCGGCACTGGGGGGCGAAGGCCGGATCGGTGGAGATCGAGGGGATGCGCAGGAAGGCGAAGAGCCGCTCCAGGGCGCTGTCGAGGTCGCGGTCGATGTCGTTGAGAACGGGGGCGAGCGCGATCATCGGGCGTCCTTGAGCGAAGGCGGGCGGCGGCTCCCGGGTTAGCCCATGGCGGCTGGGCCAAGCAACCTCGACCAAGCAACCTCGACCGAGCGACGGCGCCGGCCATCGGACGGCAGACGTCTCCGGCTGAAACCGACCGGCGCAGTGGTGCTCTCGTCAAACGTGAACCCGGCGCAAGGATCCCCGGCGGGAACACCAGCTTTTTGGAACTGTTATCGAGTGGACCGGGACGGGGCGGATGTTTTTTCCCCGCCGCCGCCCCTGCGAGTTTCCTCGAACACCAGCGGCGTCGCGCCTTACGCGCCGCGCAAGCCACGGATACCGCCATGCTCATCGAAAGCGGCTCCTCCCATGCTGCGAACACCATCGGCATCACCCTGACGATCAACGGCGAGAGCCGGACGCTTCAGGTCGCCCCCTGGACCACCCTCCTCGACCTCCTGCGCGAGGACCTCGACCTCACCGGCACCAAGAAGGGCTGCGACCACGGCCAGTGCGGCGCCTGCACGGTGCTGGTGAACGGCACGCGCATCAATTCCTGCCTGACGCTGGCGGTGATGAAGGACGGGGCCAGCATCACCACGGTCGAGGGCCTGGCCGGCGCCGAGGGCCTGCACCCGCTCCAGGCGGCCTTCGTCGAGCACGATGCCTTCCAGTGCGGCTACTGCACGCCCGGCCAGCTCTGCTCGGCCGTGGGCATGCTCTCCGAGGGGCACGCCCAGTCGCGGGACGAGATCCGGGAGGCGATGAGCGGCAACATCTGCCGCTGCGGCGCCTACACCAACATCGTCGACGCCATCGAGGACGTGATGCACGCGGGAGCCGCGAAATGAACCGCTTCGATTACGTCCGCCCGACCACCGTCGACGAGGCGGTGCGCGCCATCGCCTCCGGCGCCCAGGCCCGCTTCATCGCCGGCGGAACCAACCTCGTCGACCTGATGAAGTACAATGTCGAGCGGCCCGAGCGCCTCGTCGACATCACCCGGCTGCCCCTCGACCGGATCGAGGAGCGCGACGGCGGCCTCAGCCTCGGCGCCCTGGTGACGAACGCGACCGTGGCCTACGACGACCGGGTCAAGGCGCGCTATCCGCTGCTGTCGAGCGCGATCCTGGCCGGCGCCTCGGGTCAGCTGCGCAACGCCGCCACCACCGGCGGCAACCTCCTGCAGCGCACCCGCTGCTATTATTTCTACGACGACGCCACGCCCTGCAACAAGCGCGAGCCCGGCACCGGCTGCGCCGCCATCGGCGGGGTCAACCGCATCCACGCCATCTTCGGGACGAGCCCGTCCTGCATCGCCACCCACCCCTCCGACATGTGCGTGGCCCTCGCCGCCCTGGAGGCCAAGGTCCGGGTCGCCGGCCCGGGGGGCGAGCGCACGATCCCCTTCGCCGACTTCCACCGCCTGCCGGGCGACACGCCCGAGCGGGACACCACCCTCGCGGTCGACGAGATCGTGCTCTCGGTCGACCTGCCCGACGAGGAATTCGGGGCCCACCACACCTACCTGAAGCTGCGCGACCGGCTCTCCTACGCCTTCGCCCTCGTCTCGGTGGCGGCGGTGATCAAGCTCGACGGCGACACCATCCAGACCGCGCGCTTCGCCCTGGGCGGCGTCGCGCACAAGCCCTGGCGTGACGCGCAGGCGGAAGCCTTCCTGGTCGGCAAGCCGGCCACCCACGAGACCTTCGCCGCCGCCGCCAATATCGTGGTCGCCGCGGCGCACCCCCAATCCGAGAACGGCTTCAAGATCGAACTCGCGCGGCGCGCCCTCATCCGCGGCCTGTCCCAGGCCGCCGCCGGCACGCCCCAGTCTCAGTCCGACAAGCGCATCGCCTGAAGGAACCCCCATGGCCCACAGCATCAGCACCTCCGGCACCGACACCTATGTCGGCACCGCGCAGAGCCGCGTCGACGGCCCGGCCAAGGTCACCGGCCAGGCGAAATACGCCGGCGAGTTCGCCGCCCCCGACCTGACCCACGGCTACGTGGTGTCGAGCGGCATCGCCCGCGGCCGGATCCTGTCCATCGACACGGCGGCCGCCGAGGCGGTGCCGGGGGTCCTCAAGGTCTTCACCCACGAGAACCGGCCGCGCACCGCCTGGCTCGACTACAATTACCAGGATCAGGTCGCGCCTCCCGGCTCGCCCTTCCGGCCGCTCTACGACGACAAGGTCCATTACAGCGGCCAGCCCGTGGCCCTGGTGGTGGCGGAGGATTTCGGCACGGCGCGCTACGCCGCCTCGCTGGTGAAGCTCGCCTACGAGGCCGATGCGCCGACCACCGACCTGCGGACCCTGGAGGACGCGGCCTACGTGCCGCCCAAGAAGCGCTCCGGCATCAAGCCGCCGCCGGCGCCCTGGGGCGATGCGGACGGCGCCTACAAGGCCGCCCCGGTCCAACTCACCAACCACTACCACATGGCCGTGGAGCACCATAACCCGATGGAGCCCCACGCCTCGACCGTGGTCTGGGAGGGCGACGGCAAGCTCACGGTCTACGACAAGATCCAGGGCGTCTCGAACAGCCTGGGCTACATCACCGGCGTGTTCGGGATGAAGAAGGACGACGTCCACGTCCTCAATCCCTATCTCGGCGGCGGCTTCGGCTCGGGCCTGCGCCCGCAATACCAGCTCTTCCTCGCCGTCATGGCGGCGCGGGAGCTGGAGCGCTCGGTGCGGGTGACCCTGACCCGCGACCAGATGTTCACCTTCGGCTACCGGCCCGACGTGCGCCAGACCATCGCCCTCGGGGCCGAGGCCGACGGCGCGCTGACCTCCCTCCGGCACGAGGCGATCTCCGGCACCTCCGGCTTCGAGGATTACCAGGAGGTCGTCGTGAACTGGTCGGGCATCCTCTACGATTGCCCGAACGTCGCCCTCGACTACCGGCTCGCCAAGATCGACACCTACACTCCCTCCGACATGCGGGCACCCGGCGCCGTGACGGGCGTGTTCGCCCTCGAGATCGCGATGGACGAGCTCGCCCACGAGACGGGGCAGGACCCGATCGACCTGCGCCTGCGGAACTACGCCGAGAAGGACCGCACCCAGGACAAGCCGTTCAGCTCGAAATCCCTGCGGGCCGCCTACGCGGAGGGAGCCGAGCGTTTCGGCTGGTCGGCCCGCAACCCCGAGCCGCGCTCCATGAAGGACGGGCGCGAGCTCGTCGGCTGGGGCATGGCGACCGGCATCTGGGAGTCGATGATGCAGCAGTCGAGCGCCCAGGCCACGCTGACGGCCGACGGCAAGCTCGTGGTCGGCAACCAGACCGGCGACATCGGCACGGGCACCTACACGATCCTGACCCAGATCGCCGCCGATGCGCTGGGTTTGCGGATGACGGACGTGACGACGAAGCTCGGCGACTCGAAGCTCGCCGACGCGCCGATCGCCGGCGGCTCCTGGACGGCGGCCTCCTCCGGCACGGCGGTGATGAAGGCCTGTCGCGAGATCGCCGCCCAGGTCTTCACCCTGGCCCGCGGCCTCGACGACTCGCCCCTGGCCAACGTCGACTTCGATCGCGCGGTGTTCAAGGACGGGCGCATCTCGGTGGCGGGCGATCCATCCCGCAGCATCGCCATCACGGAGGTGATGGCGAAGGCGGGGATGGACCAGATCGAGGCCACCGGCTCGGCCGGCCCGGATTCCAACCATTCCCAGGAATTCGCCGGCTACACGCACTCGGCCATCTTCGCCGAGGTGAAGGTCGACGAGGATCTCGGCGTGGTGCGCGTCACCCGGATCGTCTCGGCGATCGCGGCGGGCAAGATCCTGAACACCAAGACCGCCCGCAGCCAGATCCTCGGCGGCGTGGTCATGGGCATCGGTTCGGCGCTGGAGGAGGAATCCATGCTCGACCACACCATCGGCCGGTTCATGAACCACAACCTCGGCGAGTACCACGTGCCGGTACATGCCGACATCCACGAGATCGACGTGATCTTCGTGGACGAGGAGGACAAGGCCAACCCGATGGGCGTGAAGGGCCTGGGCGAGATCGGCATCGTCGGCACGGCGGCGGCGGTGGCCAACGCGGTGTTCCACGCCACCGGCAAGCGCATCCGCGAGCTGCCGATCACCATCGACAAGATCATCGGCTGATCCTGCGCCGCGGGTCCTGACGTCTTGAGAGCCGCGCACCCCGGGTGCGCGGCTCTTTTCTCAGCGCGTGGCGCGGCCGAACAGGCGCTCGGCGAAGGTCGGGCCGGCATCGCCCCGTCCGGCGACCACGACGAGGCGGCGGACCTCCCCGCGCAGGAAGGCCTGGAGGAAGCGGTTGTAGTCCCGGAACGAGACGCAGCCGTTCGAGGCGCCGCTGGGGCCGAGCATGTAGGTGTGGGCCAGGATGCCGTCGCGGCCGTGGATCGCCGCGCTGCCGCCCACCGGGTTGAGGCGGATCGCCCGCACGCCGTGGAACAGCGCCTCGCGCTCGGTGAGGTCGTAGGTGCCCGGCGGGGTCGAGCCGCGCATCCGGCGGTGGACATGGCGCGGGTTGTCCATGCTCTCGCCGAGGCCGGAATGGGCCTCGAGCCGCTCGCCGCTCGGCAGGGTCACGGTGCGGGCGGTGATGTCGTAGACGGCCGTGCCGGCGCCGACCACCGGGCTGCTCTCGATCACCCGGCGCGGACCGGGATCGACGCTCGGGTCCACCGCCGCGTAGGCGAGGGTGGTCCGCGGCGCCGCCTCGGGCTCCGGCGCGGAGCGCGTCCCAAACACCGTGTCGAAGAACGAGCGCTCGGCCGCGGCCTCGGCGCTGGCACGGGCGACCTGGGTCCGGCGGGTGGCCAGCGCGCGCAGGGCGGGGGCCGAGCGGAGCGCCAGGCGGGCCGGCTCGGCCTGGGCCACCAGGCCGGCCGGGCGGGGCACCGGCAGCGGGATGGTCTGGGGCAGCGCCTGCGCGGTCCGGGCCGGGCTGGCGGCCGGGGCGGGCGCGGGGCGCGGCGCCGCCATCGCCAGCGTCGTCCGGGCCGCACCCGCGGGGGGCACCAGGGCGGCGCTGAGCGGGGCCGCCTGGGCCAGACCCCGGGCTGCGGGGCCGAGGGCCGGCGTCGGATCGAGCATCCAGGCAGAGGCGCTCGGCGCCGATGCGGTCGCCAGCACCGGCCGTCCCGGACCGGCCGGGACGGGCGTGTCCGGCGCGGTCAGGTGCGGGAAGGCGGCGCAGAGGAGCGCCACGGCGGAGGTCCGCAGGAGCATCGGCCCGTGGGGCCGGCGGCGACGGCGGAGGCGGCGGCCGGACGGGTACACAGCGTCGTTCATGCGGGCGAACTCGGATACGCAGTTCCCGAACTGGCACAGCCCCATCTCTGCAGACCTCAAGAAAAGGTTAAGCGAAGAGGAGGGTCGTGAAAGGTGCCTGTTAGGAAAACATCAACCTTAACTGGCCCTATTCAGCCGCAACTTGGTTAATCGCAGATAAACCGCGACGCATTGTGTGGAGAAATCTTCCGCCTCGCTGTTCGGCACCCTGCCGGGAGCCTCCGTCCCCGCTCTTCGGCGAGCGGGCATGCGATGGGCCGGCCCGACCCCGCGACGAAATCCGGTCCGGACCCTGTGGACCTCGGGGGCAAGCCGGGCCGGGACAGCGAACCACGCGAATTTTCTGCGTATCCTCAGCGTGGGGCCGGGCCGGCGGCCGGCTGCAGGGGGATCGTACCCGCCATGGGGTTTCTCATCGTCTTTCTCGGGGCCGGCCTCGGCGGCATGGCCCGCCACGGCGTCGGGCTGGCCGCCCTGCGCTTCGGCACGGCTTTTCCCTACGGCACGATGGGCATCAACATCCTGGGCTCGATCCTGATGGGGGTGCTGGCGGGCTGGTACGCCATGCGCAGCGGCAGCCAGCCGATGCGGCTGTTCCTCGCCACCGGCGTCCTCGGGGGCTTCACCACCTTCTCGTCCTATGCCCTCGAAGGCATCCTCCTGTTGGAGCGCGGCGAGATGGCGGCGGCCATCATCTACATCCTGGGCTCGGTGGTCCTCGGGCTCGCCGGCCTGCTCCTCGGCCTGATGGTCATGCGGATGATCCTGTGAGACCGGCCGGGCTGTCGCGATGCTGAGCGCGCTGCTGCTCTCCTGGCGGTTCTGGGCCCTGCTCTCGGCCGTCTTCGCCGCGCTGACCGCCATCCTGGCGAAGGTCGGCGTCACCGGCGTCCCTCCCGACGTGGCGACCTTCGTGCGGACCGTGGTGATCCTCGCCCTCACCGGCGCGATCCTGTTCGCCACCGGGCAGGTGCCGGGCCTCGCGGCAATCCCGGGCCGCAGCGTCGGCTTCCTCGTGGCCTCGGGCCTCGCCACGGGGGCCTCCTGGCTCTGCTACTTCCGCGCCCTCGCCCTCGGGGATGCGGCGCGGGTGGCGCCCCTCGACAAGCTCAGCGTCGTGCTCATCGCGATCCTCGGGGTGATTCTCCTCGGCGAGAGCCTCACCCTGCCGAACTGGATCGGCGTCGTCCTGATCGCGGCCGGGGCCATTCTCGTGGCCTACCGGGGCTGAGAACCGCCCGGCCCCGCGCTGTCGCAGGATCAAGCCCCGGCCAGGACGCTGCTTTTCCCGACGTATGGAATTCTTCCAAATCGAAGACAGTAGATCCTCCGCCGATCGCAAGATTCAACCTATTCCAATGTTTCGAGAATTGCTTGCCAAGCGGAGACTCAGCTTTCAAACCTCTCTCCAGAACGCGGATCGCGAGAGGAGAGCGGAATCATGGAACGCACGCTGGACTGGCTGCGCGGCACCGTGCGGATCGCCTGGTGGGACGGCTCGGCCCTCGACCTGCGGCTGCATCGCTTCGCCGACCTCATCGACGCCCTGGCGGGCGCTCCGGAAACGGATCCCGCCCTGGTGCCGGCCCACTGGCGGGAACGCCTGTCCGACCGGACCTCGGGAGCCCGGGCATGAGCGGGCAGGACGAGCGGATGGACGCCGCACCGCACCCCGCGCCGGCCTGCGCCGAGCCCGCGTCGCCCGAGGCCCATCTCGACGAGGCCCTGCGCCGCGCCTTCTGGCAGAGCCTGAACCGGGCGCCCCTGCCGGCCCTGTCGGCGCTGGAGGTGGCGGCCCGCGTCGTCGGTGCCCTCTATCGGCAGGTGGCCCAGGCCCATGAGGGGCCGCAGGGCTGCCGCTGCGGCTGGGAGCCGGATCCCGATTGCGACCTCATCGTGCTGGAGGCCAACCTCGCGGCGGCCCTGATGCAGCCGCCCGAGCCCGATCTCGCCCGCATGATCCCCCTCGGGCGCGCCTGATACGGGCTCCGCTCGATCAACGTGGAGCCCGTATCCGGCAAGCCCTCGCGGCGTTTGAGCGAAGTCCAAATCCGCCATTCGCAAGGGATCAACCGGCCAGCCCTCAGGTCCAGGATCCGGTATGAGCCGGGATGGTTACGATTCCCTCATACTCCCGGCCGACCATGGTGGTGCGAGCCCGATCTCGGCCTCGCGTCGGCGCACCGGGAGTGTGGGATGGACGGGTTCTATCGCGGCATCGAGACGAGCCTCCTGGCCTTCAGTCTCGTCCTCGGGCTCGGTGCCCTGGTCCTCTCGCACCGTGCCCTGCCGCGCCCGACCGTGGCCCAGCTCGCGGTCAGCCTGCCGATGATCTCGGTCTCGGCGCTGCCCTGAGCATTCATCCGGGCCGTACACCGAATCCCGCTCAAGGATTCATGATCGGCCGGTCCTCGCGACTGCAACCCTTCCGGCCCCTCGCGACTTAACAGTTCAAGAGGCAACGCACGCCGTTGCACGATCCTGACACGTTGAGGGCACATCCCCCGAGGGATGTGCGAGCGAGACTTTTCGATGGTAGCGAATCGACTGCGCGTATCCGCCATCGCGGGTACTCTTGTCTTGGCCGGGACATTCCTGACGGGTGCCGGTTTCTCGGGCGCTTTCGTCTCCGGCGCCCTAGCGGCTCCGGTCGCCGACCAGGGTCCGGGCAAGGCCTCCGTGGTTGCACCCACCGTCACCCCCGTGGCGGCCGTGACCGAATCGGAAGACGAGTCGGTCAATTGCAGCCGCTCGCGCAAGCGCCTCTGGGTCGAGGGCGAGGGCTGGATCGTTCGTCGCGTCACCACCTGCCGCTAGCGCGAGACCGGGAGCACCGCGGCGAACCCGACCCTGCCGCGAGGCAGGGTTTTTCGTATCGTGAGCCTTGTCGCCTGCCTGCCGAGGCTGCTCCGTCCCCCTCGGGGGCCCGACTAAGCACTCTTCGACGCTGAAGGCCGCCGGGATTTCGGGAACGACGGAGGCGTCCGCCGGTTCTCGTTCGAATCGGCCAGCGTGGGAGTCCGGCGTCGCATGACCACTCGTTCGAAGATCCTGTGGCGCAGGGGAATCTCCCTCGGCATGGCCGGCCTCGCCGGTGCTCTGGTGCTCTCCGGCCTGGCCGGCACGGCGCAGGGCCAGGACCTCGCCTACGGCAGCTATCCCTATGCCGGCTACGAGAACGGCTATGGCGGGCCGCTGATCCATGGCGACTATGTCGGTGCGCCGCTCACCCGTTTCCCCCGCCCGAGCGAACTCGTGCCCAGCGCCTGGGGCTACGGGACCTACGGCATCCCTACGGTGGCGGGGATCCGCAGTGCCTCGGTCGGCACGCCGACGGTCTACGTCATCGAGGGGCAGCCCTCCGCTTCCCGCGCCGCAGCCCCCGGCCGCTCCCGGGTTCTGACGCGCGGCCGACAGGGGCGCTGGTCGGACGCTGCCGGGCCCACGCGAGCCCGGGGCCGCGGCGGCCCGTTCCAGGCTGCCGCCCCGGTTGCCGAGACGAGCGGAGGGGCCCGCGTCATTCCCGTCCGCGTTTCGCCGGCCCAGATCACGCAGCGTTAGGGCGCAGCGCCGGAAGAAGACTCCGCGCCGACTTTCGCAAGCGGTTAATCTGTTCGTGCCACCTTCCGGTCAAGAACCGTGAAGGTGGTCAGGCCGCGCCATGCATATCGTCCTCGTCGACACCAGTCGGGTCGTCCTCAAGATGATCGCGGCGCTGCTCGAGCCCAACGGTCACACCGTTTCGGCCTTCACCGATTCCGCCGAGGCCCTCAACTTCGTGGAGAATACCGGCTCGGTCCGGGTGCTGATTACCAGCCTCGAGGTCCGGCCGCTGGGCGGCCTCGAACTGTGCTGGTCCGCCCGCCTGCTTGCCGAGGCCAATCGCCCCCTCTACGTCATCACCATGTCCTCGGCCCGGAACGCCCGGAACCTGGCCGAGGCCCTCGATAGCGGCGCCGACGACTTCATCGAGAAGCCGCCGGGACCGGAGGAGCTGCATGCCCGCCTGCGGGCCGCCGAGCGCCTCACCACGATGCAGAGCGAACTGATCCGCCTCGCCGACACGGACTCGCTGACGGGCCTGCTCAACCGGCGCGCCTTCCTGCAGAAATCGCGGGATGCCGCGGAGCGCGTGGGGGATCACGGCAGGATGTCGGCCATTCTCCTCGACATCGACCACTTCAAGGGCATCAACGACGAGTACGGCCATGACGTCGGCGATGCGGCGATCCAGGCCGTGTGCCGGGAACTCGCCCTCGATGGCATCGTCGGCCGACTCGGCGGCGAGGAGTTCGGCATCATCCTGCCCCACCGCTCTGGCACGGAGGCCGAGGGTGTGGCGACCCGCCTGCGCCGCTCGATGGAGGCCCTGCGCATCCGCGGCGGCCGGGTCCCGATCCGCCTCACCTGCAGCTTCGGCGTCAGCGAATGGTCGGAGGGCGACACCATCGAGGGTCTGCTCAAGCGGGCCGACATCGCCCTCTACGAGGCCAAGACGACGGGGCGCAACCGCGTCGTGAGCGCCGCCTCCGACCTCGTGCTGGCCCGGGCCGGCTGAGCCGGAACCTGTCTCGAATCGAGGGGGAACCCGGCAGCTCCCCTGTGCCGTTGCGAAACGCCCGCATTCCCGACCCGGTCGCGCGATGCGGCCGTTTACCAAAGTACCGCCGGATTTCCCGTGGGTTTTGGTCAATGTTCGGGGGATTGCACCAGAATCCAGATCGAGCCTTGGCCAGTAAAACCCTGGAACGAAACTTGATCTGAACCTCCCAGGGAACGCCGCGGTGTGTCGCGGTGGGACAATGGGGAGGGTAGCGGCATGAATGACGCCGTGGGAGTTTTGATCGTCGGCGAGCCCCTCGGGCTTGAGCCCGCGTTTCGCGCCGTCATCGAGCATGAGCCGCGCCTGCAGACCTTGAGCGAAGGGGAACTCTCGCCCGGGTCGGACGGACCGTCACGCAAGGTCGCTCTGCTGTTCGTCGGGGGGGAGCCCGAGCCGGGCCTTGCCGGCCGGATCGCGGCGCTCAAGGGCAGGGCGCCGGGCCTCGCCGTCCTCGTCGGCTTCGAGGTATTGCGGGCGGGCCTCCTGACCCGGCTGGTGGAGGCGGGCGCCGATGCCTTCATCGCCCGCTCGGCGACGCCGCGCGACATCTGCCGGGCCCTCCTCACCCTTGCCGCCAGCCCGACCGAATCGTCCCGGGACGAGGCGGCACCGGTGGCCCCGGCCGATAGCCTGACGCCGCGCGAAGCCGAGATCCTGCGCTTCCTCAGTGCCGGTTTCAGCAACAAGGAGGTGGCTCGCCGCCTGAACCTGAGCGTGCGCACGGTGGAGACCCACCGCCTCAACCTGCGCCGCAAGACCCAGACCGGGCGCCTCAAGGACCTCGTCGCCCTGGCCCGCCACCTCGGCCTCACGCCGGTGGTCGATGCCGCGCCGGTCCGTTCGACGGGCGGCGACCGCCCCCGGGGCCTGCACGCGAGCGAGTCCGTGGCCCGGCTCTGAGCCGGGCCGCGACGCCCCTCAGGCGGGCAAGACGTTTCTCAGGCGGGCAAGACCTTTTTCAGGCGAGCAAGACGTTTCTCAGGCAGGAGTCAGACTTTCGTTGACCGCGGAGAGGGGACGCTTGGGCTTCTGGGCCACGTCGCCGCCGCGCATGGCCTCCTCCAGCGGCTCCGGACCCTTGCGCAGGAGCTTGGCCAGATAGTAGCTGCCAAACCCGAAGATGAAGGCGTAGGCGATCAGGAAGGCGACCAGGGAGGTCGTCACGGCGTTGACCGTCAGGGGCGAGTGGGCGTCCGCCGTGCGCAGCTGCCCGTAGACGATGTAGGGCTGGCGCCCGATCTCGGCGGTGAACCAGCCGAACAGGACCGCGCCGAAGCCGGACGGGGTCATCAGCATCGCCGCGTTGAGGAACCAGCGGTTCGAGAAGAGCGTGCCCTTCCAGCGCAGGTAGAGGCTCCACAGGCTCAGGCCCAGCATCGCCATGCCGATCGCGACCATGATGCGGAACGAATAGAAGACCGGCCAGACCGGCGGACGCTGGTCGCGCGGCACGTCCTTCAGGCCCGGCACCACGCCCGAGAAGTCGTGGGTGAGGATGAAGCTGCCCAGCCGCGGGATGCCGATCTCGAAGTCGTTCTTCTCCGCCTCCATGTTGGGGATCGCGAAGAGCAGCAGGGGCATGTTGTCCTGCCGGTCCCAGTTCGCCTCGATCGCCGCGAGCTTGGTCGGCTGCAGCTTGAGCACGGCCAGCCCATGGGTGTCGCCGACGAAGATCTGGATCGGCGTGAAGATCACCGCGAACCAGAGCGCCATGGAGAGCGAGAGCCGGGCGCCCGCCACCTTCTCGGCCGGCTCCTTGCGCGCCCGCAGGATCATCCAGGCCGACATGCCCGCCACCGCGAAGGCCGTGGTGAGGAAGCAGCCCAGGACCATGTGGGCGTAGCGGATCGGGAAGGAGGGGTTGAAGATCACCTTCCACCAGTCGGTGGCGATGGCCCGGCCGTTCTCGACGACGAAGCCGTCGGGGGTCTGCATCCAGGAATTGGCGGACAGGATCCAGAAGGCCGAGATCAGGGTGCCGATCGCCACCATGCAGGTGGAGACGAAGTGCAGCCGGTCGCCGACCCGGTCCCAGCCGAACAGCATGATCCCGAGAAAGCCGGCCTCCAGGAAGAAGGCGGTGATCACCTCGTACTGGATCAGCGGCCCGAGCACGTTGCCGGTGAAGTCGGAGTAGCGCGACCAGTTGGTGCCGAGCTGGTAGCTCATCACGATGCCGGAGACGACGCCGAGGCCGAACGAGACCGCGAAGACCTTCACCCAGAACCGGTAGAGGTTCCGGTACATCGGGTTGCCGGTCCAGAGCCACTGCGCCTCCAGGCGGGCGAGGAAGCTCGCCAGCCCGATGGTGAAGGCAGGGAAGATGATGTGGAAGGCCATGGTGAAGCCGAACTGGATGCGCGAAAGCAGGAGCGCGTCGACGTCCATGGCAAACCCTCATGCGATGTGGGGCCCCCGATGGGAGGGGACCCTGGAACAGCTATAGCGTGAAGACGCCGAAGCTGCATCCGGTTCGCGGCGGGCGACCGGGTCGCAGGGTTGTGCGGCCTCGGGGCGGCTCAGCGCCGCGGCAGCAGGCGGCGCGGCGCGCGGGCCAGGGTCGCGACCCCGAACAGCCCGAGAGCCACCACGCCCGTCAGGCCGGCGACGAGGAGATCGCGGTCGCGGCTCGTCCAATAGGCGCTGCGCGTCGTCTTGGTCCGGTCCGAGAAGCGCCCGTCGATGCCCACAGGGCCGGGCACCGGGGCGAACAGGTTGCCGGCCTTGTCGGGGGCCGGTTCGTCGGTGAGCTGGGCCGACCACATCGTGGCGGCCTTCGCATCCGCGTAGCCCGGCATCAGCGCCTGGGCGGCGGCCATCATCACCGTGCTGTGGCCGACCCAGACCTCGCGGCTCGGGTTGTCGGCCGTGGCGACGATGGCCTCGGCGCAGAGGCGCGGATCGTAGACCGGATCGGGGGCGTACTGGCCGTGGCCGGTGCGGTTGCGGGCCCAGTTGAACTGCGGGGTGTTGACGGCGGGCAGGTAGACCACGCTGAGGGAGACCTTCACGCGATCGTGGATCAATTCGGAGCGGAGGGCGTCGGTGAAGCCCGAGACCGCGAACTTCGCCGCGCAGTAGGGCGCCTGGAGCGGCGCGGCGCGGATGCCGAGGCCCGACGAGACCTGGATGATGGCGCCGCGGTCGCGCGGCTTCATGTGGCGCAGGGCCGCCAGCGTCCCGTAGACCTGGCTCAGGTAGGTCGTCTCGGTGACGCGCCGGTACTCCTCGGGCGTGATCCGGTCGGCCGGGTTCACGATGGTCGCCATCGCGTTGTTGACCCAGGCCCGGATCGGGCCGAACTCCCGCTCGATCCGCTCGGCGGCGGCATCGATCGCCTCCGCGTCCGCCACGTCGGCCGAGATCCCCAGGACGGGGCGGCCGTAGGCGGACAGGTCGGCCTCCGCGTCGCGCAGGCGGTCGGCATCGCGGGCGATGACAGCCACGGCCCAGCCCCGCCGGGCGAAGAGATGGGCGGTGGCGAGCCCGATTCCGGCGGTTCCCCCGGTGACGACCGCGACCTTCATGATGTTTCATCCTTGGTGAGCGCGTGGCGCCAACGGGTTCGGGGGCGACCTGGTGCCGGCGGGGATGCGTGCCCAAACGACACGGGGGAAGCGGGGTCGTCATGGCTGATGCCCTCCGCGACTCTCCCTCTCCCGCAGAGGGGGGGAGGGTGATGCGTCGAGGCCAAGCTGTCTTCGAGCGTCGTCTCAGGCGGCCTGACCCTGTGGGGATTCCGATGCCGTCGCGCGCCGCTTCCCGGCCGTCTTCCCGGCCCGCGCGCCCGAGAGATCCCGGCCCTTGCCGTCCTTCACCTCGGCGAGGCGCGCCTGGAGCAGGCCGAGCACGGCCGCCTCCTCGGGCTTCAGCCCGGCGAGGTCCTCGCGCAGCTCGTCCTCCACCGCGTCCTTGATCTGCAGCAGGAGCGCGCCCTCGAGGTAGCAGTCGAGCACCTGAGGGTGGATGTAGCACTTGCGGCAGATGGTCGGCGTGTTGCCGAGCCGGGCGGCGACGCCCTCGATGGCGGCGCGCAGGTTCTTCTTGGCCTTGGCCTCGCTGTCGAAGGCCTCGAATTCCTGCAGCGCCAGGGCGGCCAGGACGGTCCCGGCCCAGGTCCGGAAATCCTTGGCGGTGATGTCCTGGCCCGTGATCTCGCGCAGGTAGGCGTTCACGTCCGCCGAGGTCACGTCGCGCACGGTGCCGTCGGCGTCGCGATACTGGAACAGCTCCTGGCCGGGCAGGTCCTGGCAGGCCTTGACGATGCGGGCGACGCGCCGGTCCTTGAGGCCGAGGTCCCAGGTCTTGCCGCTCTTGCCCTTGAACCGGAAGGTCAGCGCCGAACCCTCGATCCGGGCGTGCCGGTCGCGCAGGGTGGTCAGGCCGAAGCTCTTGTTGGTGCGGGCGTAATCGTCGTTGCCGACACGGATCAGCGTGGTCTCCAGGAGGTGGACCACGGTGGCCAGCACCTTTTCACGGGGGAGGTCGCGCCGGCCCATGTCGGCATCCACCCGGGCGCGGATGGCCGGGAGCGCGTCGGCGAAGGCCATGACGTGCTCGAACTTGGTGAGGTCGCGGGCGGCGCGGAAATCCGGGTGGTAGCGGTACTGCTTGCGCCCCTTGGCGTCGCGGCCGGTCGCCTGGATATGGCCGTTGGCCCGCGGGCAGATCCAGACGTCGGTATAGGCCGGCGGGATCGCCAGGGCGCGGATGCGCGCCAGGGTCTTCGCGTCCCGCACCGGCTGGCCCCGGGCGTCGCGATAGGCGAAGCCCGTCCCGCTCTTCCGGCGCGTCAGCCCCGGCATCGTGTCCTCGACGTAGCGCAGGCCCGCCTCCTCGGCGGCGTCGCGCGGGTCGGCGACCGTGCCCTCTTCGTCGCGCGCCGTGGCCATGCTCCGGTTCCGTCCCTCACGGTGTCTCGTTGGCCGTCAACGGGGTCGCGCCATCCCCTGTTCCGCCATCCCCTGTTCCGCCATGGGCTGTTCCGGCGGGGGCGTGCTACAGCGCGTCCGATGGATCATCCCGCTTCCGGCACCAGGCCCCGGCGCCTCGTCCTCCTTGCCCCCGACGATGCCGGGTTCGCCGCCCGCGACCTCCCCCTGGTCGCGGCGGCCCGGGCCGCCGGGCTGTCCGCGACGGTGGTGACGCGGGTGGACGCCCATCGTGGGGCGATCGAGGCGGCGGGCGCCCGGGTGGTGCCCTTCGCGCTGGGGACCTCGCGCATCAACCCGATGGCGGCGGGCTACGAGGCGGGCCAGCTCGCCGGGATCCTGAAAGCCCTGGAAGCCGACCTCCTCCACGCCATCGGCCTCCGGGCGATCGTGGTCGGCGGCACGGCCGCGGCCATGTCGGGGATCGCGGCGCGGATCTACCAGCCCGACGACCTCGCGGCCCTGAACGCCCGCACGGATGCCGCCGGGCGCCTGACGCGCTTCGCCCTGCGCCAGGCGCTGCGGGGCCCCCTCGCCACCCGGACCACCCGATACCTCTGCGCGACCGCGGCCGAGGCCGCCGCCCTGGGGCTCGATCCGGCCGATACGGCGCTGGCACTGGCGGGCGCGGACCGGCTCTCGGCCGCCGCCGGCACCCTCTACGGCGAGTTCGCCCGGGCATGAAATGCCAGGAGGAGCGTGCCAGCATGACGCCGTCGGCCGATCCCCTTGCCTTCATCCGGGCCAACACCCGGCTGCGCCCGGTGCCGCACGCACCCGAGATCGTCCTGCACGTGGCCGACGAGGCCACCGAGCTGTGGCAGAAGACCGAGGACGAGCTGGAGGCGATCGGCCTGCCGCCGCCGTTCTGGGCCTTCGCCTGGGCCGGCGGGCAGGCGCTCGCCCGCTACATCCTCGACAACCCCGGCCTCGTGGCGGGCCGCCGGGTGCTCGATTTCGCCTCGGGCTCGGGCCTCGTCGCCATCGCGGCGGCGCGGTCCGGCGCGGATCATGTCACGGCCAGCGACCTCGACCCCTTCGCGATCCCGGCCATCGGCCTCAACGCGGCGGCCAACGGCGTGGCGGGGCAAATCGAGGCGGTGTCGTGGGACCTCATCGGCACCGATCCGGGCTCCGCCGTGGTGCTCGCCGCCGACATCTTCTACGAGCGGGATCTCGCGGCCCGGGTCACGGACTGGCTGTCCGGCCTGCACGCGGGCGGCGCCACCGTGCTGGTGGGCGATCCCGGCCGCTCCTACCTGCCGCGCGACCGGCTCACCGAACTCGCCACCTACACGGTGCCGGTGAGCCGCTCCCTGGAGGACGCCGAGATCAAACGCAGCAGCGTCTGGCGCTTCAGCGCCTGAACCGCCTTCAGAACCGGCCGCGGCGCTGCGCGTCGAGGCTCCAGGGGCCGGCGCCGGCGGCGGCGAGGTAGAGGAAGACGAAGCAGAACAGGATCGCGGCATCGCCCCCGTTGAGCGCCGGGAACGGGCTCTTGGGGTGGTGGGCGATGAAGTACGCGAAGGCCATCTGGCCCGAGAGCAGGAACGCCACCGGCCGCGTGAACAGGCCCAGGATGATGAGCGCGCCGCCCAGGGTTTCGAGGATGGCGGCGAACCACAGCAGCGACATCATCGCGGGGGCCGCGCCGCCCCCCATCCGCACGGGAAAGCCGAACAGCTTCTGCGTGCCGTGCTCCAGGAAGAGCAGGCCTGCCACGATGCGCAGGATGCTGAGGAGGCGCGGGGCCCAGGTCGTCGAGAGGCTGGCGAGGGACATGGGCGAGGGGTCTCCGGCGATGGGCCCGCCGCGCGGACGGCGCCCGCGCGAAGCCGTCGAGCCATAGCGCGGGGCAGGGGACGGGGCGAGCCTCGGAGGGCAATCCCGCGGGGATATCCGGCTGCGTGGCCCTGCCTACAGGCCGTCGTCGAAGTCCGGCGGGCCGAGGCGGCGCCAGGCGGCGGCGATGCGCTCGGGCTTGGTGTCGAGGGCCTCGGCGCAGGCGAGGAGCGTCGCCTCGTCACCCATGATATGATCGAGGATGCCGGCCAGGAAGCCGGGATCCTGTGCACTGGCCCGCAGGGTCTCGGGCGTCGCCCCGGTGGCATTGAGGAAGGCGAACAGGCGCTCGTCGTCGGTGGCCATCCAGGCGAGGGCCGCCAGGGCCACGCCCTCGGCGGAGTCGTCTCCGCCATTGGGTTTGCGTTTCGTCAACATGTATCCGCTAAATCTCCTGAGGCGGGGCATGCGTCGAACGACAATGGGCCGTCCACGCACCGGGAACAACGGGCCATGAAGAAGACCGTGCTCATCGTTGAGGACAACGAACTCAATATGAAGCTCTTCAACGACCTGTTGGAGGGCCATGGCTACGCGACGCTCAAGACGGCCAACGGCATCGAGGCGATCGAGCTCGCGCGGGCGCATCGCCCCGACCTGATCCTCATGGACATCCAGCTTCCCGAGGTCTCCGGCCTCGAAGTCACGAAGTGGCTCAAGGAGGACGACGACCTCAAGGCCATCCCGGTGATCGCGATCACGGCCTTCGCCATGAAGGGCGACGAAGAGCGCATCCGCGAGGGCGGCTGCGAAGCCTACCTGTCGAAACCGATCTCGGTGGCGAAGTTCCTCGCCACCGTCCGCCAGTATCTCGGCGACGCCAGGACCGCCTGACTCGCCCACCTCGCTCATAGCCTTCCCGATGGCCCGTAGTACGACCCTGCGCGAGGACCGATGTCGGCCCGAATCCTGATCGTCGATGATCTCTTTCCGAACGTGAAGCTCCTGGAGACGAAGCTCTCCATGGAATACTTCGACGTTCTGGCGGCGATGAACGGCCCCGACGCCCTGACGATCTGCGAGAAGGGTCTCTGCGACCTCGTCCTCCTCGACGTGATGATGCCCGGCATGGACGGGTTCGAGGTCTGCCGCCGGCTCAAGAGCAACCCCAACACGGCCCACCTGCCCGTCGTGATGGTCACCGCGCTCGACCAGCCCTCCGACCGCCTGCGCGGGCTCGATGCGGGCGCCGACGACTTCCTGACGAAGCCCATCGACGACACGGCCCTGTTCGCCCGCGTGCGCAGCCTCGTGCGCCTCAAGGCGGTGACGGACGAGCTGCGCTCCCGCGCCATGGCCTCGCGGGATTTCGGGATCGGCGACCCCCTCGCCCTCGCCGCCGCCGAGACCGGCCTCAACGCCTCGATCCTCCTCGTGGAGGACCGCCCCGGCTCGGCAGACCGCCTCGCGGCGGCCCTGGGCCAGCACCACACGCTCACGGTCGAGCCCGACCCGCACAAGGCCCTGGTGCTGGCGGCGGAGGGCACGTTCGACCTGACCCTGGTCAGCCTCGACATCCAGGGCTTCGACGGCCTGCGCCTGTGCAGCCAGCTGCGCTCCCTCGACCGCACCCGCCTGATGCCCGTGATGATGATCGCCGAGGAGCACGACCGCGCCCGGGTGATCCGGGGCCTGGAATTCGGCGTGCACGACTACCTGATGCGGCCCGTGGACCGGAACGAGCTCGTGGCCCGGGTGCGCACGCAAGTGCGCCGCCGCCGCTTCTCGGAGGCCCTGCGGGGCGCCGTCCAGGCCTCGATGGAACTCGCGGTCACCGACGGCCTCACGGGCCTGCACAACCGGCGCTACCTCGACAGCCATCTCGGCGCGCTGTTCGGCGAGGCGGCCCTGCGCAACCGTCCGGTGGCGGCGCTGATGCTCGACATCGACCGCTTCAAGTCGATCAACGACACCTACGGCCACGAGGCTGGCGACGAGGTCCTCAAGGCCTTCGCCGAGCGCATCCGCACCCATACGCGCGGCATCGACATCGTGGCCCGCTACGGCGGCGAGGAGATCGTCATCATCCTGCCGGATGCCGAGGCCGAGGGGGCCTACGCCATCGCCGAGCGCATCCGCGAGCGGATCGAGGCGGTGCCGTTCTCCATCCAGCGCGACACCCGCACCGTTCCGGTGACCGTCTCCATCGGCGTGGCCTGGCGCCGGGCGGAGGATGCCGGGCCGGCCGACATGCTCAAGCGGGCCGACCTCGCCCTGTACCGGGCCAAGAGCACCGGCCGGAACCGCGTCGAAGCGGCGGCGGCCTGAAGCCGGGCCGCGCGCCGCCCGAGGCCCTGAAGCCCGCTACTGCAGCTGGTGGCCCTTCTTGGCCATCTCGGCGCGCACCCGGACCATGATGTATTCCGAGACGTCCTGGGTCCAGGTCTGCATCGCCTGGACCATCTCGTCGAGCACCTGCGGCTGGGTCTCGACGTAGCGCTTGCCGGCGGGCGAGCGGAAGAAGGTCGCGATCTCGTTCAGCTCGGCCTCGGACAGGCGCGAGGCGTAGATCCGGGCGGCGGTCTCGATCATCGCCTGCTTCTGCAGCTCCATCTCGGGCTCGAGGGAGGCCAGCACCGTATCGAGGTCCTTGGTGATCTCGGGCCGGGTCACGGCGCCCTGGCGGATGCGGTCGCTGAAGGCCGGGATGATCGAGTCGAACGAGCGGGCGATGCCGGAATTCAGCATGACCTCGCGGGCGAGGGCCAGGTGGTTGGCCGAGTAGGCCGGCGTCTGCGCGGCGGGGGTGCTCGGCGCCGGCGCGGCGGGCGGCTTGGCGCCGGGCTTGGCCGCCGGCGGCTTCTGAGCCGGGGCTTGGGCGTGCACTGGGGCCAGGGCGCCCAGGGGGGCGCTGGCGAGGACGAGGGCGGCCAGGGCGGCGAGGCGGCGGGACATGGCGGACGCTCCGGGAGGGGTTCGGCGAAGGGGAAGACGGAAAGGGGAGGGATGGGGGCGATCGCCCTCAGACGATTCCGAGCCGGCTCACCACCGCCTGCCCGCCCCGTGCCTCGGCCAGGATGGCTCCGGTGGCGAGGCCGAGGAACAGGCCGTGCTCGACGACGCCCGGCACGGCCCAGAGGGCACCCGACAAGGCCTCGGGGTCCGGGATGCGTCCGAGATGGGCGTCGAGGATGTGGTGGCCGCCATCGGTGACGAAGGGCGCGCCGTCCCGGGCCCGCAGGACGAGCTCGCCGGTGCAGCCGCTCGCCCGCAGGGCGGCGGCCACGGCCCGGCGGGTGGCGCCGAGGCCGAAGGCGTTGACCTCGATCGGCAGGGGAAACGCCCCGAGGGTCTCGACGCGCTTGGCGGCATCCGCGATCACCACCATCCGGTGGCTGGCGAAGGCGACGATCTTCTCGCGGAGCAGCGCGCCGCCGCCGCCCTTCACGAGGCGCATCGCTCCGTCGATCTCGTCGGCGCCGTCGATGGTCAGGTCGAGTTCGGGCAGCGCTTCCAGGGTGGCGAGGCGGATGCCGGCGGCCTCGGCCGCGACCCGGGTCGCCTCGGAGGTGGGCACGCCGACGACGTCGAGGCCGGCCCGGACGCGGGCGCCCAGAAGCTCGACGAAGACGTTGGCGGTGGACCCGGTCCCGATCCCCAGCCGCATCCCGGGCGTGACCAACCCGACCGCGACCTCGGCCGCCGCGCGGCGCAGATCCGGCCCGCTCACGCGACGGCTCCGGCGGCTGGGAAGGGGCGGGCGTGCGGCATGGAACGGCTCGGGCGAAGGGCGAATCGGGCGAGGGGCGAATCGAACGGGGCGAGCCACCGGCCGGCGGACGCGCCCGGTGCCCCTAGCACGCCGGGCCGGAGGGTCCAACGCGGCGTGTCGGGGGCGGCGATCGGGTCAGGGCGCGGTCAGGGACGGGCGCTCTGGGGCGGCGTGGCGCTCGGGCCCACCCGGCCCGGGGCGGCGCCGGTGGCGGGGGCCTCGTCGGCCCCCGGGCTCGCCGGGTTCGCCTGCGCGGTGCAGACCACCGCTTCCTTCTGCAGCTGCACGTAGCAGATGCTCATCTCGCCGGTGCGGTAATTGACCCGGAACACCCCCGCCTCGCGGGTGTGGCGGGAGGCGACCAGGCCGTATTCCGACGGGGCCTGGGCGCTCGCGCCCTCGCCGGCGCCGTAGCAGACGGTGACGCCGACGCTGCCCACCGCGCCCTCGCGCAGGCCGTACTGGCAGGAGGTCACCTCGCCCGTGACCTTGTCGACGCGATAGACCCGGTTGAGGTCGATCTGGGGGGCCGGCACGAACTCGAAGGAGGCCGCCCAGGCCGGCGCGGCGAGGGCCGGGAGCAGGCCGGCCGTGACGACGAGGGCCCGGGCGGGGCGGGCGGACATCGGACGCAGGATCGAACGCATCGGGAGCCTTCGTGAATGCTGAGGTGCGCAGAGCGGTGGGGGTCGGGCGGGAAACGACGCGACGCTAGCGCCGGCTTACGGCGCAACCGTGGCCCGACGGATCGCCGCGCGCGGGAACGCAGGACGCCGCGACGGCGCGGGAAGCAGATCGAAACTGCGCCGCGATCCCGCAGCCGTGCGGTGCCCGCGCGGTGATGCCGCTGGCGTCATTCCGCCAACATGCTAACGGGGTTGGCCATGTTCGACGCCGTCGCCGCCCTCCACGACATCCTCGAGAACCTGGACCGCGACGCCCGCGAGGCGACGCGCCTGCGGGCGGTCCTCGTGCCGGAGCTGCGCCGGGTGATCGAGCTCGGGCGCGCCGATGCCGAGGCGCGGCTCCTGGAGGAGCGCGACGGCATCGCCTGCGCCCAGCGCCTGAGCCGGCTCACCGACGCGGTGATCCGGACCATCCACGACGCGGTGGTGTGGCGGCTCTATCCGAACGACAATCCCTCCACCGGGGAGCAGCTCGCCGTGGTGGCCACCGGCGGCTACGGCCGGGGCACCATGGCCCCGGGCTCGGACATCGATCTCCTGTTCCTGCTGCCCTACAAGCAGACGGCCTGGTCCGAGAGCGTCGTCGAGGCGATGCTCTACGTGCTGTGGGACCTCAAGCTGAAGGTCGGCCACGCCACCCGCTCGGTGGAGGAGTGCCTGCGCGAGGGCCGGGCCGACATGACCATCCGGACCTCGCTCCTCGAGGCGCGCTACCTGTTCGGCACCCGCGCCCTGTTCGAGGAGCTCGTCACCCGCTTCGACACCGAGCTGGTGATGTGGACCGCACCGGAATTCGTCGAGGCGAAGCTGCGCGAACGCGACGCGCGGGTCTCGAAGGCGGGCGCCTCGCGCTACCTCGTCGAGCCCAACGTGAAGGACGGCAAGGGAGGCCTGCGCGACCTCAACACCCTGTTCTGGATCGCCAAGTACACCTACCGGGTCCGCGACCAGAGCGAGCTCGTGGCCGCCGGCCTCTTCACGCCGGAGGAGTACCGGGTGTTCGAGCGCTGCGACGAGCTCCTGTGGCGGGTGCGCTGCCACATGCACTTCGTCACCGGCCGGGCCGAGGAACGCCTGTCCTTCGGCCTGCAGCCGAAGATCGCCGAGCGCTTCGGCTACGAGCCGCGCGGCGGGCTCTCCGGCGTCGAGCGCTTCATGAAAGCGTATTTCCTGATCGCCAAGGAGGTCGGGGACCTCACCGCCATCGTCTGCGCGGCGCTGGAGGCGCGCCACGCCAAGCGCACCCCGGTGCTCGACCGCTGGATCGGCCGGTTCCGCGACCGCTTCCGCGCCACCGCCATCGAGGCGGAGGACTTCGTCGACGATCACGGCCGCATCAACCTGCGCGACCCGGACGCCTTCAGCCGAGACCCCGTGAACCTGATCCGGCTGTTCTGGCTCGCCGACCGGCACAACCTGCCGATCCACCCCGACGCCACCCGGGCGGCCAACCGCTCCCTGCGCCTGATCGGCCATTCCCTGCGGGCGGACGAGGAGGCCAACCGGCTCTTCCTCGACATCCTGACCTCGAAGAACTCGCCCGAGACCATCCTGCGGCTGATGAACGAGGCCGGCGTGCTCGGCCGCTTCATCCCGGATTTCGGCCGCATCGTCGCGATGATGCAGTTCAACATGTACCATCACTTCACGGTGGACGAGCACCTGCTGCGCGCCATCGGGGTGCTCTCGGCCATCGAGTCCGGGCGCACCGAGGAGGAGCATCCCCTCGCCACCCGCCTGATCAACACGATCAGCAACCGGCGCGCCCTCTACGTCACGGTACTGCTGCACGACATCGCCAAGGGCCGGCCGGAGGACCATTCCATCGCGGGCGCCGCCATCGCGGAGAAGCTCGGGCCGCGCTTCGGCCTGACGCCGGCCGAGACCGAACTGATGGCCTGGCTGGTGGAGCATCACCTGCTGATGTCGATGACCGCCCAGAGCCGCGACCTCTCGGACCCGAAGACCATCGAGAAGTTCGCCGGCGTGGTGCAGACCCTGGAGCGCCTGAAGCTCCTCACCATCCTGACGGTGGCCGACATCAAGGCCGTGGGGCCCGGCGTCTGGACCGCCTGGAAGGGCACCCTGATCCGCACCCTCTACGACGAGACCGAGGTGGTGCTGTCCGGCGGCCATTCCGAGATCGCGCGCACCGACCGGGTGCGCCTGATCCAGATGGCCCTGCGCGAGCAGCTCAGCGACTGGCAGGCCGAGCTGTTCGACGCCTACGCGGCGCGGCACAACCAGGCCTACTGGCTGAAGGTCGACACCACCCGCCAGTACAAGCACGCGGGCTTCGTCAAGGCGCTGACGGCCGAGGGGCGGACGGTGGCCACCGCCACGGAGACCGACCCGGTCCGCGGCGTCACCGAGCTGACGATCTACTCGCCGGATCATCCGCGCCTGCTCGCCATCGTCACCGGGGCCTGCGCGGCCTCGGGGGGCAACATCGTCGACGCGCAGATCTTCACCACCACGGATGGCTTCGCCCTCGATTCGATCTTCATCTCGCGCGCCTTCGAGCGGGACGAGGACGAGCTGCGCCGGGCCGGCCGCATCACCGCCGCGATCGAGAAGGCGCTGCGCGGCGAGATCCGCATCGCCGACCTCGTGGCCGACAAGCACCCGCCGAGCGAGCGGGCGCGGACCTTCCTGGTTCCGCCCGACATGGCGATCGACAATGCCCTGTCGAGCCGCGAGACCGTGATCGAGATCACCGGCCTCGATCGCCCGGGCCTGCTCTACGAGCTGACCACGGCGCTCAGCCGGCTCAGCCTCAACATCACCTCAGCCCACGTGGCGACCTTCGGTGAGCGGGCGGTGGACGTGTTCTACGTCACCGACCTCACCGGCACCCGGGTGACCCAGCCCGACCGCCAGGTGGCGATTCGGACGGCCGTGATGGAAGTCTTCGCCAGCGACGTGGCCGCCCTCCGGGCCGAGGGACTCGATGCGCTGATCGACTCGCCGCCTCCGCGCGAGGCTTGAGTGGGGCCGGACGGCGCCGCGCGCTTGATTTCAGCGCGTCACCGCCTGATATCAGCGCCAACCCCGACACAGATAGTCTCTGACGAAACCACATGATGGCGAACGACATGCACGATGAGCGGCGCGACCCGGCCCAGGCGGTCGAGGAGACCCCAGGGGCCGCGCAGGCCGAGTCCGCCGGATCCGGCGAGGCGATGCAGGCCGATGCGCTGGCCTCCCTCGTGGCCGAGCGCGACGAGCTGAAGGACCGGGTGCTGCGCACCCTGGCCGAGATGGAGAACCTGCGTCGGCGCACCGAGCGCGAGGTTGCCGATGCCCGCGCCTACGCGGTGACCAACTTCGCCCGCGATCTCCTGAATTCCGCCGACAACATCCGGCGGGCCCTCGAGAGCATTCCCGAAGCGGACCGAGCGAGCGCCGACGGCGCCTTCAAGGCCTTGATCGACGGGATCGAGCTCACCGAGCGCGATCTCGCCAAGACCCTGGAGCGGCACGGCGTCAAGCTGATCGAGCCGAAGGGCCAGCGCTTCGACCCCAACCGCCACCAGGCCATGTTCGAGGTGCCCGACCCGGAGGTTCCCGCCGGCACGGTCGTGCAGGTCATGCAGGCCGGCTACATCATCGGCGACCGCGTCCTGCGCCCGGCGCTGGTGGGGGTGGCCAAGGGCGGCCCGAAGCCGGCCGCCGCCAACCCTGGTGACGCCGCCTGAGCGGGGCGCCTGCGACCCTCCCCCCTCTGCGGGGGAGAGTGCCTGCGCAGCAGGCGGGAGAGGGGAAACCCTCGCCGGCACCGTCGCTTCCCTCATCCGACCCGCTTCGCGGGCCACCTTACTCCCGCGGAGGGGAGAAGGACCCTGCGACCGGGTCGAACGGTCGCCCCTACCGCAGTTGCACGCTGTCCACGACCTCGCGGAACTTCGCCAGCACACCCTCGCGCTTCTCGGCCTTCACGACGCCGACGGCGCGCAGGTAGCCGTCCGGCGCGAAGCGGATCGTCTGCGAGATGACCACCGGCGTGCCGGACGCCGTGTCCACCGCACGCGCCACGATCTCGTGCCAGTCGACGCCGTTCTGGCGGTAGCTCTGGGCCCGCTCGATCACGAAGTCCTTCATCGTCTGGTTCGAGTAGAGCGCGGCGCGCGCGAAGGCGTCGCGCTGCTCGGTGGCCGGCGGCGGCTGCACCGCCTGGGCCAGAACCAGGATCGGCTGCTCCAGGCCGAGCATCTCGTCCTTCGTGCCCTGCGTCAGCAGCACCGAATTGCCGGCGAGGACGCGCACCGGACGAAAGCCGGCGTCGTTGCCGATGCGGAAGGGCAGGGCGGCGACCTGCTGCTCCAGGGTCAGCGCCGGCCGGATGTGGATGCCGGTCAGCAGCCGCTTCATGGTCTCCTCGGTCTCGGCATCGGGCGTCGCCTGCGCGATGATGATGCCGGTCACGGTCGGATCGCCGACGAGGAGCATCCACTTCTTGATCGCCGGGGTCCCGGCCGCTTCCACCGCCGGCTGCTCACCCGTGAACAGCACCGCGTCGACGTCGCCCGCCACCTTGATGGCCTGCCGGCTGCTGACGATGAAGCCCTGGGCCTTCAGGTTGGCGTCGGTGAAGTTGGTTTCGAGGTCGGCGAAGGCGTTGGCCGGCAACTCCACCACCGAGACCGTCGCGCCGCCCTCCAGCCGCTCCAGGCCCGAGAAGCGCTTGGAGGAGACCATGTCGGAGGGCGGATCGAAGCCGAAGCGCGAACTCGGCGGGAAGACCGGATCCGCCGCCAACGCCGGCGCGGCCAGTCCCAGGGCGAGGACCAGGAGGGAAACCGGACGAACGAGGTTACGCAGACGCATCGAATCGATTCTCCGCAAGGCCCCGGTCTCGCACCGGGCAGGTCCGCCGGGTCGCCCCTTGCGGGGCAGCCGGCGCTGAGGCTGACCCGATGGGTCGACTCAACACCCCGCCGCTGTCAAGCGCCCGAGGGCCGCGTCACGCGTCGCAGGGTCAGGTTGCAGCGTCCGCCCGGCATGAGGAAATCCGGCAGCGGTCCGGGGGCGGTGCCCTGGAGCAGGTCCGGGGCCTCCGCGACGAGGCGGTCGATTCCGTGATGGATCAGCCGTGCGGGCCCGCCGATCACGAGCGCGTCACCGGCCCGGAGGCGCACCGAGCGGGTCGGGTCCGACCGCCGGAGGCCGCCGTAGCGGAACAGGGCGGTGGCACCCAGCGAGAGCGAGAGGACGGGCGCGTCGAGGGCGTCCTCGTCCCGGTCCTGGTGCAGGCCCATGCGGGCGTCGGCCTCGTACAGGTTGACGAGGCAGGCCTCGGGCGGAGCGCCATACCCCGACAGGGCGTCCCAGGCGGCCCGCGCCGTGGGCGGGATGTCCGGCCAGGGGGTCTCCGTCACGGGATGGTGCGGCTGGTAGCGGTAGCCCGCCCGGTCGGACACCCAGCCGAGGGGGCCGCAATTCGACATCCGCACCGAGAAGGGCCGGTCGGTGCGGGGCATCCGCGGCGTGTAGGGCGGGGCGACCCGCAGCGCCGTCGCGAGTTCGGCGGCGAGGCGCGCCTGCGCCGCCGCGTCGAGGTAGCCCGGCCAATGGAGCAGGCCGGGAACGAGGACGATCCCGGCCGGATCACGGGACGCCATCGGTGCCGCGGTCAGACCTTGTGGTCGATGTCGTGCTCCAGCACCGTCTTGCTCTCCACCGTGGTGTCGGCCTTGAGCTGGTAGACGAGCGGGATGCCGGTGGCGATCTCGAGGCTGGCGATGGTCTTCGTGGTCATGCCGTCGAGCACCATCACCAGGGCGCGCAGGGAGTTGCCGTGGGCCGCCACCAGCACGCGCTCGCCCGCCATGACGCGGGGCAGGATGAACTGGATGTAGTAGGGCAGGACGCGCGCAGCGGTGTCCTTCAGGCTCTCGCCGCCGGGCGGCGGCACGTCGTAGGACCGGCGCCACTGGTGCACCTGGGCGTCGCCCCAGCGCTCGCGGGCGTCGTCCTTGTTGAGGCCGGAGAGGTCCCCGTAATCGCGCTCGTTCAGCGCCTCGTTGCGGATCGTCTCGACCCCCTCGAGGTCCATCTCCTCCAGGATCAGCGCGCAGGTGCGCTGGGCGCGCTTCAGGTTGGAGGTGAAGGCCACGTCGAAGCCGTAGCCCTGCTCCTTGAGCCAGCGCCCGGCATTGCGGGCTTCCTCGACGCCGAGATCCGTCAGCTCGGGATCACGCCAGCCCGTGAACAGCTTCTTGAGGTTCCATTCGCTCTGGCCATGGCGAGCGAGGACGAGAAGGCGATCCATCGGGCGATGATCCTCTTGGTCTTTGAGAGGGCACGGCCTCGGCGGAGGCACGGGCGAAGGGCGATGTTGCAGCGCAGCGAGCGCGCATCGGGCGGCTCATGCGCGCGTGAGTCTGAACGGCAGATGACGAAACGTCTCCGCCGGGTGTGGGCTCCGTCGGAAAGCCCGGAGACGTCTGACACCGGGAGACCGTCCTGAAGTCCGCCTGTCTCTGAAGCCCGAAGGTCTCCTAAAGCCCGAGGACGTCGTCCATCCCGTAGAGGCCGGGCGGCTTGGCGAAGGCCCAGAGCGCGGCCCGCACGGCGCCGCGGGCGAAGATCGCCCGGTCCTCGGCGTGGTGGCCGACGGTGATCCGCTCGCCCGGGCCGGCGAAGACCACGCTGTGGTCGCCCACCACCGTGCCGCCGCGCAGGGTGGCGAAGCCGATGTCGCCGGGCCGGCGCGGGCCGGTGTGTCCGTCGCGGGTGGAGACCCGGGTGTCGGCGAGCGCGACCCCACGCCCCTCCGCCGCGGCCTCCCCGAGGAGGAGGGCGGTGCCGGAGGGGGCGTCGACCTTCATGCGGTGGTGCATCTCGACGATCTCGATGTCGAAATCCTCCCCGAGGGCCGCCGCCATCCGGCGCACGAGGCCGGCGACGAGGTTGACCCCGAGGGACATGTTGCCCGAGCGCACGATGCGGGCATGGTGGGCGGCCGCCGCGAGCTTGGCGAGATCGGCCTCCTGCAGGCCCGTGGTGCCGACCACGTGGACGATGCGGGCCTGCGCGGCGAGCTCGGCGAAGAAGGTGGTGGCGGCGGGCGCCGTGAAGTCGAGGACGCCCTCGGCCGCCGCGAAGATCGGCAGCGGATCGTCCGTCACCGCGACGCCGAGGGGCGCCAAGCCCGCGAGCGTGCCGGCATCCTGCCCCAGCGCGGGGGAGCCCGCGCGCTCGATGGCGCCCGACAGGGTGCAGCCCTCGGTCTCCGCCACCGCGCGGATCAGCATCCGCCCCATGCGCCCGTCGGCGCCGACCACCACGAGCCGCATCGTCCTCAGCCTCCAGAGCGTGTCGCCAACGGGCGCGTCCGCGTTGCGGTACAGCCTCCGGCCGGACCCGACAAGGATCAGCGCCCCGCCTGCGCCAGCAGGGGGCCGAGCACGTCCGTGACGCCGTTCACGGTGATCTGGGTGCCGACGCAGAGGAGCAGGAAGGCGAAGAGGCGCCCGAGCACCCGCGCGCCGACGGGGCCGATCCAGGTCACCACCCGGTCGGCCGAGCCGTAGGTGAAGCGCACGAGCACGGCGATGGCGAGCGCTGCCAGGGACATGCCCACGTAGAAGCCGATCCGGTCGGGGCCCGGTGCCGGGCGGTTGGAGCCCAGCGCGATCGCCACCGCGATGGTGCCGGGTCCGGTGGTGAAGGGCAGGGTCAGGGGAAAGAACGCGATCTCGGCCAAGTTCCCGGCCGAGTTCCCGGCCGAGTTCCCGGCCGGTTCCCGGGTCGCCTCCGCCTGCTTGCGTGCCTCCCGCGCCTCGGGCGCCGTCAGGAGGGTCCAGGCCGAGGCCGCCACCACGAGGCCCCCGGCGATGCGCAGAGCGGCCAGGGAGACGCCGAAGAAGTTCAGGATCGGCGCACCGGCCCAGAGCGTCGAGAGCATGATCAGGGCGGCGTAGAAGCCGATGCGCCTGGCGAGCTCCAGGCGCTCGGCATGGGAGTTCAGGGCGGTCACCTGCGCGAAGATCAGCGACGAGCCGACCGGGTTCACGATGGAGAACAGCGAGGAGAAGGCGAGCACGAAGCTCTGCAGCGCCGCCTCGGGCGCAATCAGACTCAGCATCCGCTCAGCCCGGTGAGGGGGCGGGCACCAGCACGCGGGCCGGTGCGAGGCGGGCCACCTTGCGCACCCGGCGCACGGCGACGGGGCGGTAGAGCTGCTTGGTGGCGTCGACCACGTGCAGCCCGGCGAAGGGCAGCGACAGGCTCGTGCCCATCCGTTCCCAGGCCCCGGCCGTGCGCAGCAGCAGCCGGTTCTCCACCGGGGGCATGTAGAGAGTCTCGGCCCAGCCCTCGGGAGAGAACTGGGTGGTGCGCATCAGCCGGGCGAGTTGCGAGCGGCTGTAGGGCTGGCCATGCCCGAAGGGGGTCGCGTCGCGCCGGGCCCAGACGCCCCGGCGGTTCGGCACCACCAGGATCATGCGCCCGCCCGGCGTCAGCACCCGCCAGACGTCCTGCAGGAGTTCTGTCGGGCTCTCGACGGATTCCAGCGCATGGACGAGGATCACCCGGTCCACGGCCGCCTCCGGCAGGGGCATCATGGTCGGGTCGGCCAGCGCCGAGCAGGAGCGGCCGCTGCCGGGCCAGTTCACCACCCCCTGCGTCGCCGGCATGAAGGCCAGCGTCCGTTCGGCGATGACGTGGACGGGGCCGAGATAGGGCGTGGCGTAGCCGAGCCCGAGGACACGCAGGCCGGAGACCGAGCCGAGGAAGCCGTGGATCGCGCGCGCCACGATGCGATGCGTCACCCCCCCGAGGGGGCTC
Organism: Methylobacterium sp. Leaf88; assembly: GCF_001422795.1. NCBI lineage: Bacteria > Pseudomonadati > Pseudomonadota > Alphaproteobacteria > Hyphomicrobiales > Methylobacteriaceae > Methylobacterium > Methylobacterium sp. Leaf88. Next base: position 440,181 of record NZ_LMMK01000045.1, read on the forward strand.
GCATAAAAGGCGCGCAGATCGGTGACGTCGAGGCGCATGGCTCGGGTTTCGGTACGATCGCGCGGCTCGGGTCGGGGTCGGCTCGGAGACGCGCGACGAGAAAGGCTCACCCGCATCAATGGGGGCCGACGCCCGGCCCGACAAGCCCGGATCGGCGGAAGGCCCGGGAAGGCCGGGGGAAACGGCCCCTGGACCTGTCTCCGCCCGCACCCATCTTCGTGTGCCGCAGCGATGGTCCGCCGCGCGCCGCGCCGGCGCGGCCATTCCCCGTCCGGAAGGAAGCCCCATGACCGCCCCGAAGCCCGAGATCCGCACCTTCCTGTGCCGCAGCGACAATATCGGGGTCCTGATCCATGATCCCGCCACCGGCGCCTGCGCCGCCATCGACGTGCCCGAGGCCGGCCCCGTGCTGGCGGCCCTCGACGAGACCGGCTGGACCCTCACCGACATCCTCGTCACGCATCGGCATGCCGACCACGTGGAGGGCATCCCGGAGGTGAAGCGCCGCACCGGCGCGCGGGTGACGGCGCCCCTGAAGGCCGGTGACGCCGTGCCGGAGGTCGACGCCACGGTCGCGGAGGGCGACGTGGTCCGGGTCGGCGACCTCACGGCGCGGGTCTGGGAGACGCCGGGGCACTGCGCCGACCATATCACCTACTGGTTCGAGGAAGCGGGCGCGGTCTTTGCCGGCGACACCCTGTTCACCCTCGGCTGCGGCCGGGTGATGGAGGCGGAGCCCGCCACCCTGTGGCGCTCCCTGGAGCGCTTCCTGCCGCTGCCCGACGAGACGCAGGTCTACAGCGGCCACGACTACGTGCTCTCCAATGCGCGCTTCGCGCTGGCGGCCGAGCCCGGCAACGCCGCCCTCGCCGTCCGGGCCGCCGAGGCCGAGCGTGCCAGGGCGGAGGGCCGCTTCCTGATTCCCACCACCCTGGGGGCCGAGCGCGCGACCAATCCGTTCCTGCGCGCCGGCGAGCCGAGTCTCGCTCAAAGCGTGGATCTGGCCCCCGGCACCCACCCGTCGGTTGTCTTTGCCGCACTGAGGGCCTGGAAGAACCGGTTCTGAGTCGTTAAAGGGGCGTTACAGCGGGGCTGGTGCTGTCATTGATCTTGGCCTCGTTGGACGATCCGGGGGGAAAATCCGCTTCTCGCGAAGCGGCTCCGCCCAGGAGGGTCCGTCCTGTCCATCCACGAGCCCCGGTGTCCGATTTGATGCAGCCGCCCGGCCCGCCCTTCGCCTTCGGGCACGAGATCGACCTCGGCGAGAGCCGGGGAAGCGAACCTTCGGACGACCGGAAAGCCCCGGAGGGCACCGTCCGCATCACGGTGCCGCGCGTCGCGCGTCCGGCACCGCGGGCTGCGGCTCCCCTGGCCGTCGATGCGCGGCTGCTCGCCGTCGCCACGGAGCACCTGCGGCGCCTCGGTCCCAAGCGGGTCACCGTGGTGGCCGTCGCCGCCGAAGCGGGCATGACGCATGCCAACGTCTACCGCTACTTCCCGTCGAAGGACGCGCTCCTCGATGCCGTGGCGGGGCGCTGGCTGCGCGACGTCGAGGCGGAACTCGCCCGCATCGCCGATGCGCCGGACCCGGCCGACGACAAGATCGAACGCCTGCTCACCGCCCTGGCCAGCGTCCAGCGCGAGACCCTGGTTCACGAGCCGAATCTCTTCGCCGTCCATCTCGATGCCACCGTGGGCGCCCGGCCCATCGCCCGGCGTCACCGAGTCCGGCTGCGCAGCCTGGTCGAGCGGGTTGTCGAGGAAGGGATCGGGGCCGGCGCCTTCATCGCCCGCGACCGCGAGCGGGCCATCGCCCACATCTTCGACGCCAGCTACCGCTTCACCCATCCGCTGGCGATTCAGCACGATGCCGACCTGCCGCGCGACCTCGTGGAAGCCCGCCTCGGCGCCGTGATTCTCGCGATCCAGAAGGTGCTGCGGACCGGTACCCTCTGAGGCTAAGTGACAGAATTTTTTGTCTGTCACTTGAGGCGCGCTGCCGGGCAGGATCGCTCTCCGTTCGTCTAATTCCTTATCGCGCTTACGCTTTTTCTCGCCCTCGCCGATGCGAAGGCGCCCCCGCCTTGGCCCGAACCCTGCTTTGACGTTCGTGCCTCGGTTGAAGCCCTGGGCCTTTTCGGCCACACACCGCCGCAGCAACGCGCCGGTGGTTTTCAAGCCTCCCAGCGCCGCGACCGCCACGCAAGGACCGGAGGTTCGTTTCCCCCATGGCACGCAGCAAAATCGCGCTCATCGGCGCTGGACAGATCGGTGGAACCCTCGCGCACCTCGCCGGCCTGAAGGAGCTCGGCGACGTCGTGCTGTTCGACATCGCCGACGGCGTCCCGCAGGGCAAAGGTCTCGACATCGCGGAATCCGCGCCCGTCGACGGCTTCGATGCGACCTACACGGGGGCCAGCGACTATGCGGCGATCGCCGGCGCCGACGTGGTGATCGTCACCGCCGGCGTGCCGCGCAAGCCCGGCATGAGCCGCGACGACCTGATCGGGATCAACCTGAAGGTCATGGAGGCCGTCGGCACCGGCATCAAGCAGCACGCGCCGGACGCCTTCGTCATCTGCATCACCAACCCCCTCGACGCGATGGTCTGGGCCCTGCAGAAATTCTCCGGCCTTCCCACCCACAAGGTGGTCGGCATGGCCGGCGTGCTCGATTCCGCCCGCTTCCGCCACTTCCTGGCCGACGAGTTCAAGGTCTCGGTGGAGGACGTCACCGCCTTCGTGCTCGGCGGCCACGGCGACGACATGGTCCCGCTGGTGCGCTACTCCACGGTGGCCGGCGTGCCGCTTCCCGACCTGGTCAAGCTCGGCTGGACCACCCAGGAGAAGCTCGACGCCATGGTCGAGCGCACCCGCAAGGGCGGCGGCGAGATCGTCAACCTGCTCAAGACCGGCTCGGCCTTCTACGCCCCCGCCGCCTCCGCCATCGCCATGGCCGAGAGCTACCTGCGCGACAAGCGCCGCGTGCTCCCCTGCGCCGCCTACCTCAACGGCGAGTACGGCGTCTCCGACATGTATGTCGGCGTCCCGATCGTGATCGGCGCCAACGGCGTCGAGCGCGTCCTCGAGGTCGACTTCAACGGCGACGAGAAGGCGATGTTCGACAAGTCGGTCGGTGCCGTGAAGACCCTGATCGAGGCCTGCAAGGGCGTGAACCCCGCGCTGGCCTAGTTCGACCGTCATTCCGGGCCGCCGACGCGGCGGGCTGGATCGCAACCTGTGTTTCTGGATCCCGGGTTCCGCTCTGCGGCCCCGGGATGACGTTGAGGGTCTCATCCATGAACATTCACGAGTACCAGGCCAAGGCGGTGCTGAAGGAATTCGGTCTGCCCGTCTCGCGCGGCGTGCCGATCTTCAAGCCCGAGGAGGCCGAGGCGGCCGCCAAGGAACTCGGCGGCCCGGTCTGGGTGGTGAAGTCGCAGATCCACGCGGGCGGTCGCGGCAAGGGCACCTTCAAGGGGGCGCCAGCCGGCGCCAAGGGCGGCGTGCGCGTCACCAAGTCCCTCGACGAGGTGAAGCAGTTCGCCGGCGAAATGCTGGGTCAGACCCTGGTCACGATCCAGACCGGCGAGGCCGGCAAGCAGGTCAACCGGCTCTACATCGAGGAGGGCGCCCAGATCGAGGCGGAGTTCTACCTCTCGATGCTGGTCGACCGCGAGACCGGCCGGGTCGCCTACGTCGTCTCGACGGAAGGCGGCATGGACATCGAGACGGTGGCGCACGACACGCCGGAAAAGATCGTCACCTTCTCCGTCGATCCCGCCACGGGCGTAATGCCCCATCACGGCCGCCTCGTCGCCAAGACGCTCGGCCTCACGGGCGCCCAGGCCAAGGAAGCCGGCGACCTCACCACCCGGCTCTACCAGGCGTTCACCGCCAAGGACATGAGCATGCTGGAGATCAACCCGCTGGTGCTCACCGGCGACGGCCATCTCAAGTGCCTCGACGCCAAGATCTCCTTCGACTCGAACGCCCTCTACCGCCACCCCGACATCGTCGCGCTCCGCGACGAGACCGAGGAGGACGCCAAGGAGATCGAGGCCTCGAAGTACGACCTCGCCTACATCGCCCTCGACGGCACCATCGGCTGCATGGTCAACGGCGCCGGCCTCGCCATGGCGACCCTCGACATCATCAAGCTCTACGGCGAGGAGCCGGCGAACTTCCTCGATGTCGGCGGCGGCGCCTCGGAGGAGAAGGTCACGGCGGCGTTCAAGATCATCACCGCCGATCCCCAGGTGAAGGGCATCCTCGTCAACATCTTCGGCGGCATCATGAAGTGCGACGTGATCGCCAACGGCGTGATCGCGGCGGTGAAGGCGGTCGGCCTGCAGGTGCCCCTGGTGGTGCGCCTGGAGGGGACCAACGTCGAGAAGGGCAAGGAGATCATCCGGAATTCCGGACTGAACGTGATCCCCGCCGACGACCTCGACGACGCCGCGCAGAAGATCGTCGCCGCCGTGAAGAAGGGCTGAGAGACCCCATGTCCATCCTGATCGACGCGAACACCAAGGTCCTCTGCCAGGGCTTCACCGGCAAGAACGGAACCTTCCACTCCGAGCAGGCCATCGCCTACGGCACCAGGATGGTCGGTGGTACCAGCCCGGGGAAGGGCGGCTCCAAGCACCTCAACCTGCCGGTCTTCGACACGGTGGCGGAAGCCCGCGAAGCCACGGGCGCCGACGCATCCGTCGTCTACGTGCCGCCGCCGGGGGCGGCGGACGCGATCTGCGAGGCGATCCAGGCGGAGATCCCGCTCATCGTCTGCATCACGGAGGGCATTCCGGTGCTCGACATGGTGCGGGTCAAGCGCGCGCTCGAAGGCTCGAAGTCCCGCCTCGTCGGCCCGAACTGCCCCGGCATCGTCACCGCAGGCCAGTGCAAGATCGGCATCATGCCGGCCAACATCTTCAAGCCGGGCTCGGTGGGCATCGTCTCCCGCTCCGGCACGCTGACCTACGAGGCCGTGTTCCAGACCACGAATGCCGGCCTCGGCCAGACCACCGCGGTGGGCATCGGCGGCGACCCGGTGAAGGGCACGGAGTTCATCTCCATGCTCGAGCTGTTCCTCGCCGACGACAAGACCGAGTCGATCGTCATGATCGGCGAGATCGGCGGCTCGGCCGAGGAAGAGGCGGCGCAGTTCCTGGCCGACGAGGCCAAGCGCGGCCGCAAGAAGCCCATGGTCGGCTTCATCGCCGGCCGCACGGCGCCTCCGGGCCGTCGCATGGGTCACGCGGGCGCCATCATCTCGGGCGGCAAGGGCGGCGCCGAGGACAAGATCGCCGCGATGGAAGCGGCCGGAATCCGGGTCTCGCCTTCGCCGGCGCGCCTCGGCAGCACCCTCGTCGAGGTTCTGCGCGGCTGACACGCGCGGGACGCGGGCCTCGCGTTGGTCGACGTTCAGGTCCGCGACCCCATCTGACGAACGAGCGACGCGAGCCCGAGGAGGCCCGCGTCTTTCCCGGTACATCCGATCCCGGCCGCGATCCGCGCGGATGGGGTCGGGCAGGGGCCTTCCCGGCGGAGGACCCCGCACAGCGGCAGGATGACCCGAACGATGGCACGCCAGGACGCGCTCGAAACCTCGTTCCTCTACGGCGGCAACGCCGCCTACATCGAGGAGCTGCAGGCGGCCTACGCCCGCGATCCGAACGCGGTCGATCCGGAGTGGCAGACGTTCTTCCGGTCCCTGAACGAGGACAAGGGGCTTGCGGAGAAGAACGCGGCCGGCGCCTCGTGGGAGCGGCCGAACTGGCCGATCCACGCCAATGGCGAGATCGTCTCGGCGCTGGACGGCAACTGGGCCACCGTCGAGAAGGCGATGGGCGACAAGATCCGCGCCAAGTCCGACACCGCGTCGGCCCCGACCAAGGGCGCCGTCATCGCCTCCGCCCCCGGGATCTCGGTGGAGCAGGCGACGAAGGATTCGGTCCGCGCGATCATGCTGATCCGCGCCTACCGCATGCGCGGCCACCTGCACGCCAAGCTCGATCCTCTCGGCCTCGCCCCCCGCGGCGACCACGAGGAGCTGCATCCGCAGCATTACGGCTTCGAGGAGAAGGACTGGGACCGTCCGATCTTCCTCGACAACGTGCTCGGCCTCGAATTCTCGACCATTCGCGAGATCGTCGAGATCCTGGAGCGCACCTACTGCCAGACCCTCGGCGTCGAGTTCATGCACATCTCCAACCCGGAGGAGAAGGCCTGGATCCAGGAGCGCATCGAGGGCAAGGGCAAGGAGATCACCTTCACCCCCGAGGGCCGTCGCGCGATCCTGAACAAGCTGATCGAGGCGGAAGGCTTCGAGAAGTTCCTCGATCTCAAGTACACCGGCACCAAGCGCTTCGGCCTCGACGGCTCGGAGGCGATGATCCCGGCGCTGGAACAGATCATCAAGCGGGGCGGTGCCCTCGGCGCCGAGGAGATCGTCGTGGGCATGGCCCATCGCGGCCGCCTCAACGTGCTCACCAACGTGATGGCCAAGCCCTTCCGGGCGGTGTTCAACGAGTTCAAGGGCGGCTCGGCCAACCCGGCCGAGGTCGAGGGCTCCGGCGACGTGAAGTACCATCTCGGTGCCTCGTCGGACCGCGCCTTCGACGGCAACAACGTCCACCTTTCGCTCACCGCCAACCCGTCGCACCTCGAGATCGTCGATCCCGTCGTGCTCGGCAAGGTGCGCGCCAAGCAGGACCAGCGGGCCAAGCCCACGGTGGAGCGCACCCGCGTGGTGCCGCTGCTCATCCACGGCGACGCGGCCTTCGCGGGTCAGGGCGTGGTGGCCGAGTGCCTCGGCCTGTCCGGCCTGAAGGGCCACCGCACCGGCGGCTCGATCCACTTCATCATCAACAACCAGATCGGCTTCACCACCGATCCGCGCTTCTCGCGCTCCTCGCCCTATCCGTCCGACGTGGCGAAGATGGTCGAGGCGCCCATCTTCCACTGCAACGGCGACGACCCGGAGGCCGTCACCTTCGCGGCCAAGATCGCGATCGAGTATCGCCAGAAGTTCGGCAAGCCGGTCGTCATCGACATGCTCTGCTACCGCCGCTTCGGCCACAACGAGGGCGACGAGCCGGCCTTCACCCAGCCGAAGATGTACCAGCGCATCCGCAAGCACCCGACCGCGCTGGAGACCTACGGCAAGAAGCTCGTCGCCGAGGGCGTGGTGAGCCAGGAGCAGCTCGACGCGCGCAAGGCCGAGTTCCGCGCCGTGCTCGACGCCGAGCTGGAAGTCGCGACGAACTACAAGGCCAACAAGGCCGACTGGCTCGACGGTCGCTGGGCCGGCTTCAAGGCCGTGCGCGAGGACGTGGACGATCCGCGCCGCGGCAAGACCGGCGTGCCGGTGGAGACCCTGCGCGAGATCGCCCAGCGCATCACCACGCCGCCGCCCGGCTTCCACCTGCACCGCACGATCCAGCGCTTCTTCGACAACCGCGCCAAGGCGGTGGAATCGGGCCAGGGCATCGATTGGGCGACCGCCGAGGCCCTGGCCTTCGGCTCGCTCCTCATCGAGGGCCACCGCGTCCGCCTCTCGGGCCAGGACGTGGAGCGCGGCACCTTCTCGCAGCGCCACGCGGTGGTGATCGACCAGGAGAACGAGCAGCGCTACACCTCGCTGAACTCGATCCGTGAGGGCCAGGCCAGCCTGGAGGTCATCAACTCGATGCTGTCCGAGGAGGCGGTGCTCGGCTTCGAGTACGGCTACTCCGCGGCCGAGCCCAACGCCCTGGTGCTGTGGGAGGCGCAGTTCGGCGACTTCGCCAACGGCGCCCAGGTGGTCATCGACCAGTTCATCTCGTCGGGCGAGCGCAAGTGGCTGCGCATGTCGGGCCTGACCCTGCTGCTGCCGCACGGCTACGAGGGCCAGGGCCCGGAGCACTCCTCCGCCCGCCTGGAGCGCTTCCTGCAGATGTGCGCCGAGGACAACATGCAGGTCGCCAACTGCACCACGCCCTCGAACTACTTCCACATCCTGCGCCGCCAGCTGCACCGCGAGTTCCGCAAGCCGCTGATCCTGATGACGCCGAAGTCGCTCCTGCGGCACAAGAAGGCGGTCTCGCCGATCGAGGCGATGGCGGACGGCTCGAGTTTCCACCGCGTGCTCTGGGACGATGCCGAGCGCGACGAGGACGGCATCAGGCTCGTGAAGGACGACAAGGTCCGGCGCGTCGTGCTGTGCTCGGGCAAGGTCTATTACGACCTCTACGACGAGCGCGAGAAGCGCGGCGTCAACGACGTGTACCTGATGCGCGTCGAGCAGCTCTACCCGTTCCCCCTGAAGGCGCTCGCGGGCGAGATGGGGCGCTTCCGGAACGCCGAGGTGGTGTGGTGCCAGGAGGAGCCGAAGAACATGGGCTCCTGGGCCTTCGTCGAACCCTACCTCGAATGGGTGCTGGGCCAGGCCCAGTCGCCGGTGAAGCGCGCGCGCTACGTCGGTCGCCCGGCCTCCGCCTCCACGGCGGTGGGCATGCTCTCGAAGCACCAGGCCCAGCTCCAGGCCTTCCTCAACGAGGCGCTGGCGGTCTGACCGCCGGCCCCTCCTCCACGCTACTCGCCCCCACGTTTCGCGATCCGAGGGCGCCGCCGAGCGGCGTCCCAAACCCTCCGGACGGACACTGAACCATGGCAACCGATATCGTCGTCCCGACCCTGGGCGAATCCGTGAGCGAGGCCACCATCGGCCGCTGGTTCAAGAAGCCGGGCGACGCCGTGGCGGCCGACGAGCCCCTGGTGGAACTCGAGACCGACAAGGTCACCCTCGAGGTGAACGCGCCGGCCGCGGGCCAGCTCGGCGAGATCTTGGCCAAGGACGGCGAGACGGTGGAGCCCGGCGCGCTCCTCGGTTCGATCGTCGAGGCCGGGGCCGGCGGCGGCAAGGCCGCGGCGCCGAAGAAGGCCGAAGCCAAATCCGAAGCCAAATCCGAGACCAAGACCGAGAGCAAGCCGGCAGAAGCGCCCGCTCAGGAGTCGTCGGCCGGCTACGGCAACCACGGTGACGCCGTGCCTCAGGCCACCCGCGAGTCCGGCGACCACGGCCCCGCGGTCGCCAAGATGGCCCGCGAGTCCGGCATCGACCCTGCGACCCTGAACGGCAGCGGCAAGGACGGCCGCGTGACCAAGGGCGACATGCTCGAGGCCACGTCGAAGGCTCCCTCCGCTCCGGCCCCGGCCCCCGCGCGGGAGGCCAAGCCCGCCGCCCCGCGGGCGCCTTCGAAGCCCGACGATGCGGCGCGCGAGGAGCGCGTGCGCATGACCAAGCTGCGCCAGACCATCGCCCGCCGTCTCAAGGACGCGCAGGACACCGCCGCGATGCTGACGACCTTCAACGACGTCGACATGTCGGCCGTGATGGCGATGCGGAGCCAGTACAAGGACATCTTCGAGAAGAAGCACGGTACGAAGCTCGGCTTCATGGGCTTCTTCACCAAGGCGGTGATCGGCGCCCTCAAGGACGTGCCGGCGGTGAATGCCGAGATCGACGGGCAGGACCTCGTCTACAAGAACTACTACCACATCGGCATCGCGGTCGGCACCGATAAGGGCCTCGTGGTGCCGGTGGTGCGCGACGCCGACGACCTGTCGATCGCCGGCATCGAGAAGAAGATCGCCGGCTTCGGCAAGAAGGCCCGCGAGGGCAAGCTCTCCATCGAGGAGATGCAGGGCGGCACCTTCACGATCACCAACGGCGGCATCTACGGCTCGCTGATGTCGACCCCGATCCTGAACGCGCCGCAATCCGGCATCCTCGGCATGCACCGCATCGAGGAGCGCCCCGTGGTGCGCGCCGGCAAGATCGAGGCGCGGCCGATGATGTACCTCGCCCTGTCCTACGATCACCGCATCGTCGACGGGAAGGAGGCCGTGACCTTCCTCGTGCGCGTCAAGGAGGCTCTGGAAGATCCGGCACGCCTCGTGCTCGACCTCTAAGGCCCGGCAGCTGCCGTCCGCCGGCCGCGTTCCCGCGCGGCCGGACGCTTCCGCGCGCTTCGTCCATCGATGGTGGGGCATGACCCGCCGCCCAATCCAGCGAGTCAGATTCCCATGTCCTACGATCTCGTCGTCATCGGCACCGGCCCCGGCGGTTACGTCTGCGCCATCCGTGCCGCCCAGCTCGGCCTCAAGACGGCCGTGGTGGAAAAGCGGGCCGCCCATGGCGGCACCTGCCTCAACGTCGGCTGCATTCCCTCGAAGGCCCTGCTGCACGCCTCGGAAGCGTTCGAGGAGGCGGGCAAGCACTTCGCCGACATGGGCGTCATGGTCGGCGCGCCCGAACTCGACCTCGCGAAGATGATGACGTTCAAGCAGGACGGCGTCGACGGCAACACCAAGGGCGTCGAGTTCCTGCTCAAGAAGAACGGCATCGACGCCTATCGGGGCACCGCCCGGCTGGCCGGTGCGGGCCGCGTCGAGGTGCTGTCCGAGGATGGCGGCAACCAGCTCCTGGAGACGAAGAACGTCGTCATCGCCACGGGCTCGGACGTCACGAAGCTTCCCGGTGTCACCATCGACGAGACCATCGTCGTGTCCTCCACCGGCGCGCTCACCCTGGAGAAGGTCCCGGGCAAGCTCCTCATCATCGGGGCCGGCGTCATCGGCCTCGAGCTCGGCTCGGTCTGGCGCCGCCTCGGCTCCGAGGTCACCGTGGTCGAGTATCTCGACCGGATCCTGCCGGGCATGGACGGCGAGGTCGGCAAGCAGTTCCAGCGCATCCTCGGCAAGCAGGGCATGCAGTTCAAGCTCTCGTCCAAGGTGACGGGCGTCACGGTCAAGGACGGGGCCGCCACCGTGACGGTGGAGCCCGCCGCCGGCGGCGAGGCCGAGACGTTGCAGGCCGACGTGGTGCTCGTGGCCATCGGCCGGGTGCCCTACACCGAAGGCCTCGGCCTGGAGACGGTCGGAGTCGGCCTCGACAACAAGGGCCGCATCCAGACGGACAGCCACTACGCCACCAACGTCACGGGCATCTACGCCATCGGCGACGTCATCGCCGGCCCGATGCTGGCCCACAAGGCCGAGGACGAGGGGGTGGCCGTGGCCGAGCTGTTGGCCGGCCAGTCGGGCCACGTGAACTACGGCGTCATCCCGAACGTGGTCTATACCTACCCGGAGGTCGCGTCCGTCGGAAAGACGGAGGAGGAACTCAAGAAGGACGGCATCGCCTACAACAGCGGCAAGTTCCCCTTCACCGCCAACGGCCGCGCCAAGGTGAACCACACCACGGACGGCTTCGTGAAGATCCTGGCCGACGCGACCACCGACCGCGTCCTGGGCGTCCACATCGTCGGGGCCGATGCCGGCAACCTGATCGCGGAAGTCGCGGTGGCGATGGAGTTCGGCGCCTCCGCCGAGGACGTCGCCCGCACCTGCCACGCCCATCCGACCCTCACCGAGGCGGTCAAGGAAGCCGCCCTCGCGGTCGGAAAGCGCGCGATCCACATCTGAGCCCTACGCTGTCCCTCGACGAAGACGGCCGCCGCTTCGTCGAGGGCGTCACGCCCTGGGTCGCTCCGCCCTCACGGGGCCGATCAGGGGGCTTGGCAGGCCATCACCTCGGCGGCCTGGGCCACGCTGAGGGCGCGCTCGCGAACCTGCCGCGGGAGGCCCGGCCGCTCGGAGACGGCGGCCGCGTCCCGCTGAAGGCGGACGTTGCAGGCGCAGGACCGATGCCCGGCCGCGTCGAAGCAGGCATCATGGCGCAGGCAGGCGGCATCGAGGTCGTCGGTGGGCGGCAGGCCCTCGCCCCGTTGGCCGGTCCCACAATAATTGCCGTGGAACAGGGCCTTGCCCGCCAGAACCTGCGCGAGATCGGCCTTGGGCAGGGGCGGCTCATCGGGTCGGTCGACAGGGGTCAGGTCGTTGGCCGGACCACCGGCTCGGTCGGCCGAGCCGCGAAGCGCCCTGGGAATGCCGGAGTTCGGGCCGGGCTGGTTCAGGGGCTCGCCGGCCCGTCCGTTGGAATCGGCCAGGTCCGGCAAGGGCGGTGGCGGTCCTGGGCGCACCTCTTCCGCCTCGACGGCCGGTGCCTCCGTCGTGGTCTGGGCCGGTGCTTCCCGGGCCGTCAACAGCAGCAAGGCGGCGATCGCTGCGGCGAGGGTGCGAAACCTGTCGGTCAAGGCTCGATCGTCTCCTGTCCCCCCAGACTCCTCCAGCGACGGCCCGGGGCGGGGATGATCCGGTCTCGGATGGATCGTCCCCGTGGGCCACGGAGGGGTCCCCGTCGGTCGGCAGATACGGCGAAGGTGGTGATTCCGTTCCACCCGCGATGATCCGCCCGTTGGCTCCGCGGTGCAGGCGATCGGCTCCCAGAGGTGATTGACAGGCCGGGGCGCGTGCGACCTCTGACGGGCTCAGCAGGCACCGGGAGAAGAATCATGAAGGTCGTGGCGGATCTGTGCATCGTTCCGATGGGCGTCGGCCCCTCGGTCTCGCCCTACGTGAAGGAGATCAAGGCGATCATCGACGCCAGTCCCCTCCATGCCGAGATGCATGCCAACGGGACCAATATCGAGGGCGAACTCGGCGATATCTGCGCCCTCATCGAGGCCTGCGAGGCCAGATTGAGCGAGATCGGCGTGCAGCGGGTCTTCTTCACCATGGCGTTCTCGTCGCGACGCGACAAGGACCAGTCCATGGCGGACAAGCTGAAGGCTGTTCTCTGACCATGACCCGCCACGGCGGGGATCGTCACGGCTTCGCTGGATCCGGTTTCGGTCGATCGAGCCTCTCGCCCGCCTCGCATTCCCGCAGGAAGGTCTCCCGGTGGGCGCTGGCGAGCCTGTTCTCGTCGGCCTGCGCCGCGCAGACCGCCTCGTCGCGCGCCTGCCCGGTGGCGGCCGGGGAGGGGGGCGGCGTCTGAGCCGAGGCCGGGGTCGCCAGCCCGAGGGCCAGGAGCAGGATGTGACGATGCCGGGTTGCCATGGGGGGTCCTTCCGTCCTGTGCGCCGTCCTGTTCGGTCCGCATGCCTGGGCAACGCGGCCGGGAGGCCCTTGATCCGCCGGCCGCCCGGACGGCGATGGTGTGTTGTCGTACGGAGAGGCAAGAAACGGAGAAAGAATTAACTGCCCCTCGGTGATGACTGGACTCTGGCGGCGGTCGTCCTCCTTGCTCCGACCGCCTCACCGCAGACCACCGATGGATGTCAGGGTCCTGACGATGCCTGAGCGACCCGTCTTGCTGCAGCGATTTCGATGGACGCATTCGGCCAGATGGCTGAGTGCCATCAACTTGCTTGCTGTCATCGGGCTCTGCGCCGTCTCGGCCTTCATGCTCTGGCAGATGCGCCTCGATGCGGCCCGGCGCTCGGAGGTGACATCGCGAAGCCTCGTGCAGGTCCTCGGGCGGGATATCGCCCGGAACATCGAGCTCTACGATCTTTCCCTGCGGGCCGTCGTCGACGGCCTGAAGCTTCCCGAGCTTGCCCAGGCCGATCCCGAACTCCGGCAGATGATCCTGTTCGATCGCGCCGCCACGGCCGAGAATTTCGGCCACACCCTCGTGTTCGACAGAACCGGGAAGCTCATCATCAGCTCGAAATCCCTCGCCCCCGAGCCTCTGAACTACGCCGACCGCGAATATTTCCAGTACCACGTCGCCCATCCGGGCAACGAGCTGCACATCAGCCAGCCCCTGGTTTCGCGTCTCACGGGCAAGCGCGTCCTCATCATCAGCCGGCGCCTGTCGGACCCGGATGGCAGCTTCGCGGGGGTCGTCCTCGGTTCGATCTACCTCGACTACTTCCGTCAGCTGTTCGCCGCCGTCGGCGCCGATCATGCCGGCACCGTCACCCTCTACGGTCCGGGTGGCACGATCATCATGCGCGAGCCCTACGACGAGGCCACCATCGGGCGGAGCGTCTCGGCCACGGACAGCTACCGGAGGTTCTTCGATGCGCCGGAGGGTCGCTTCACCGGCCCTGCCATGGTCGGCGAGGGCAGCCGCGACTTCGTGTTCACCAAGGTCGGCGACCTGCCGCTTCACCTCAGCATCGCCGTGGCGCCGGCGGAGATCTATGCCGATTGGTGGCACCGCGCCCTGGTCCTCGGGGCGGTGGTGCTGAGCCTGTGCGCGACCACCATCGTCCTGACCTGGCTGTTCGGGCGCGAGCTGCACCAGCGCAGGGTGGCGGAGCAGGCGGCCCTCGACCTCAACGTCCAGCTGGAGAAGCTGGCCACCACCGATGCGCTGACGGGCCTCGCCAACCGGCGACGGTTCGACGATGCGCTGGAACGCGAATGGCGCCGCGCGGTCCGCAACCAGCTGCCCCTCTCGCTCCTCGTCCTCGATGCCGACTACTTCAAGGGCTACAACGACCGCTACGGGCACCAGCGGGGCGACGAGGCCCTCCGGCTGATCGCGCGCTCCATCGAGGCCAGCATCGTCAATGCCTCCGACACGGCCTGCCGCATCGGGGGTGAGGAATTCGCCGTGATCCTGCCCGAGACCGACGCGGCCGGGGCGGAGATCGTCGCCCACCGCATCCGCGAGGCCGTGGCGGGCTGGAAGATCCCGCATGCGAGCAGCCCCCTCGGGGTGCTCACGGTCAGCCTCGGCTTGGCGCAGATCCCCGATGTCCGGGCAGCCGATCCCGCCGCCTTCGTCGAGGCGGCGGACCAGGCGCTCTACGCGGCCAAGGCGAACGGGCGCAACCAGGTGCAGGTGCGGCGCCGGGACAAGGCCGGCCTGCGCCTCGCCGCGGGCTGAACCCGGACCCGGCGGTCGCGGAGACCTATCGCGGCCTGGTCGCCGGGGCGCCGAGTTCCCGGGCGATGCCGTCGAGCCCTTGGTCGTAGACGCCCTCGATGTCGGCCCGGGCCTCGGCCTCGCCCATGCCGGCCGGGTCGAAGGTGGCGCTCCACACCACCGTCGCGCCGGTGCCGTTCGGCCGGACCTGCAGGGTGGCGTTGTAGGCCCCTACGGGCAGGGGGCCCTCGATGAAGGCGTAGCTGTAGCTCATCCCCGCTTCGTCGCGCCGGGTCTCGGCCTCGACGAGGGTGCCGAGGCCTCCGGCGACGACGAGGCGGCGGACGGGCTCGTTGTCCTCGCGGTCGGCGTCGTCCCGGGTCCCGGAGGAGTCGCAGGCGACCACCTGCGGGTGCCACAGGGCGATGGAGCAGAAGCCGCCGATGAGCGCCCACACGGCGGCGGCCGGGGCCGGGATGTCGCGGCTGCGGGAGACCTCGATCGCGCCGGCCGGGCCGGCGAGGAGCGTGAGGGCGATTCCCAGGATGGCCTGCCGCATGATCGTTCCCCCGCCCGCTCAGCGCAACCGGCCGGCGGGCGGGAAGGTTGCGCCTCGCCTCAGGGGAGGGCACCGATGTCGCGCAGGTAGGCGGCGCTCGCCGGGTGCAGCCAGCCCCGGGGCACGGCCTCGACCAGGTTGCGCGGGTCGCTGTCGCCGCCCTGTGGGTCGCTTCGCGCGAGGCTCGCCTGGCTCCGCGCCAGGGCCGCCACGAAGCGCGCCACCCGCGCGCCGTCGATGTCCGGCCGGGCTAGGACGAAGCTCCAGGAGCCCACCGTCTCGATGGGCGCATGCTGCCCGGCGAAGACGTTCGCCGGAACGGTGCGGCGGCGCAGGGATGTCCCGCGTGCCAGGATGCGGTCGATCGCGTCCGGGGCCGGCCCGAAGAAGCGGGCGCCGCCGGGGGCCTCCGCCAGCGTCCGGAAGCCCGGCCACCCGAGCCCCGCCCCCCAGAGCGCCGCGGCGCGCCCATCCTGCACCATGACCGCCCCGTCGCCGGCACGGTCGAGGAGGATCGGCTCGATGTCGCGGTCGGGGTCGATGCCCGAACCTGTCAGGACGGTCCGGCCCATGACGGTGAGGCCGGAGGCGTGGGTGCCGAGGACGACGCGCCGCCCCCGCAGGTCCGGCACACCGTGGATCGGGCTGGCCGCCGGAACGACGAAGAGGCCCGGCGAGGCGTTCACCGGCGCGACCACGGTGATCCGAGGCCCCGCCTCGGGCTCGGCCCTGAGGGCGTCATAGGCGTAGTCGCCCTGGACCAGGGCGAGATCGACGGAGCCGCCCTTCAGGAGACCGACATTCTCGGCCGAGCCCTTGGAGGGCCGCAGGGCGATGGACAGGGCGGGATCGACCGTGCGGAGCGCCTCCACCAGGGCCTGGCCGAAGGCGGGGAACGAGCCGCCGGGCGTCGCCGTCGCCAGTACGAGCCCGCCCGGCGTGCCGGCCGATCGCACCCGCTCGGACGGGACCAGCGTCGCCGTGGCCGCGATGAGGAATGAGCGCCTGAGCATGGGTCCATCCGCCGGGTCACGGGCCGCATTCAAGCGGAGGCCACGGAGCCTGCGCAAGGGGGCGCCGCACCGGAGCCGCCACCCGCGCCGAGGGAGCCAAAACCGGTCTCGGGCGCTTGTTCCGATGAGACGGGGCCCGCTGGGCCCCGCGCCCCATGCCAGCTGACGAGATCCCCATGCGGACCCGATCGAAACTCGGCCTCGCGGCCCTGGCCGTCGTTCTCCTCGGCGGCGCGGCCTTCGTGCGCTTCGTCGTCTATCCCGAGCAGGCCACGCTCGAGGCCTCGGCCGGACAGGGCGCGAACCCGACCCTGCCGGCGCCCAACCCGACCCTGATGCCCACCGTGAACATCGCCCGCGTCGCCCGCTGGGAGAAGGGCACCAAGCCGCAGGCCGCGGATGGTCTGCAGGTGGCGGCCTACGCGGACGGGTTCGACCATCCGCGCTGGATGTACCTCCTGCCCAACGGGGATGTGCTCGTGGCCGAGGCCAACAAGCCGCAGACCGACGACCCCTCGACCGGCGTCGCGGATTGGGTGGCCGACAAGGTGAAGAGCCTGGCCGGCGCCGGCGTGAAGAGCCCCGAGCGCATCGTCCTCCTACGGGACGCGAACGGCGACGGCGTCGCCGAGGAGCGCCACGTGCTCCTGAAGGACCTGCACTCGCCCTTCGGCATGGCGCTGGTCGGGTCGGACCTCTACGTCGCCAATGCCGATGCGCTGGTGAAGGTGCCCTACCAGGCGGGCCAGACCGAGATCACCGCGACGCCGGAGAAGGTCGTCGACCTGCCGTCCGGCATCAACCATCACTGGACCAAGAACGTCATCGCCAGCCCCGACGGGCAGAGGCTCTACGTGACCGTCGGCTCGAACAGCAATGTCGGCGAGAACGGCCTCGACAAGGAGACCGGCCGCGCGGCGATCTGGGAATACACGATACCCAGCAAGCAGATGCGCGCATACGCCACCGGCCTGCGCAACCCCAACGGCCTCGGCTTCGAGCCGGTGACGGGCAAGCTCTGGACGGCGGTGAACGAGCGCGACGAGATCGGCAGCGACCTCGTACCCGACTACGTCACCTCCGTGCAGGAGGGCGGCTTCTACGGCTGGCCCTACAGCTACTGGGGCAACCATGTCGATGCGCGCGTGGAGCCGCAGAGGCCCGACCTCGTCGCCAAGGCGATCGCGCCGGACTATGCGGTGGGCACCCACACCGCCTCCCTCGGCATCGCGTTCTCGCAGGGGAGCCACCTGCCGGAGGCCTGGACGAGCGGCCTGTTCGTCGCCCAGCACGGTTCGTGGAACCGCCGGCCGAAGAGCGGCTACAAGGTGATCTACGTGCCGTTCCAGGACGGCAAGCCCAGCGGGCAGCCGGTCGACGCGCTGACCGGCTTCCTCAACGCCGACGAGAAGGCCCAGGGACGCCCCGTCGGCGTGATCCTCGACAAGACCGGCGCCCTGCTGGTCTCGGACGACGTCGGCAAGACGATCTGGCGGGTGAGCGCCTCCACCCGGACCCAGTAGGCGCCTCCAGCCGCCGTCCCGCTGAGCAGCGGAAGTCCTGATGACAGAGACCAAGACCGATCCCTCGCGGCGCGCCCTCGTTGGGCGGCCTCTCCGCCGGCATGGTGGCCGTCCTGGAACATTCCGCGGGGGCACAGGAACAGGTCGCGCAGACCGACACCGCCCCGAACCCGCCGCGCAGCCATCCGAAGACCCCCTTCGAGACGCAGCAGCAGGCCTGGCCGGGGCTGGCGGGTCGGATGGTGCCGCGCCCGAACCATGGCGAAACCAGTTACACGGGGTCCGGGCGCCTCGCCGGCCGCAAGGCGCTGATCACCGGCGGCGATTCGGGCATCGGCCGTGCCGCGGCCATCGCTTATGCCCGCGAGGGCGCGGACGTGGCCATCAACTACCTGCCGGCCGAGGAGCCGGATGCGGTCGAGGGGTGGGACTCATCCGGCAGGCCGGCCGCAAGGCGGTGATGCTGCCGGGCGACATCCGCGACGAGGCCTTCTGCCGGCGTCTGGCGGCGGACGCCGCGCGCGAACTCGGCGGCCTCGATATCCTCGTCAACAACGCGGTCTACCAGAAGTCCCAGGTCTCGATCCTCGACATCACCACCGAGCAGCTCGACCAGACCTTCCGGACCAACGTCTACGCGATGTTCTGGATCACCAAGGCCGCCCTCGCCCATCTCGGGCCCGGCGCGGCGATCATCAACACCGCGTCGGTCAACGCCTACGAGCCTTCCGAGACCCTGCTCGACTACGCGGCCACCAAGGCGGTGATCGTGAACTTCTCGAAGGGCCTGGCCAAGCAGCTGGCGGAAAGCGGCATCCGGGTGAATGCGGTGGCTCCGGGACCGTTCTGGACCTCGCTCCAGGTCTGCGGTGGGCAGCCACCGGAAAAGCTGCCGAATTTCGGCAAGGACACACCGATCGGGCGGCCGGGTCAGCCGGCCGAGCTCGCCGGCATCTACGTGTTGCTCGCCTCCGACGAGGCGAGCTACTCCACTAGGCAGGTGTTCGGCGCCGTCGGCGGGCGCGGCGGCCCCTGAGGCGGATGGTACGTACGGTCCGGTTGCGCTGAACAGCCCGCCGAGCTGGCGCGCGACGCCGACCAGGTCGGTCGCGTCGATCCTTTCATCCCGGTCATCGGCGGCCGCGTGCGGAAGCGCCTCGCCTGGTGCGGGCACCACTTCGAGGCCGGCACCTGGGTTCTGCCGGACCTCTACGGGACCACCGCGATCCGTGCCTCTGCGCGCGCCCGAGGGCTGCGACCCAGACCGCTTCCGCAACCTTGACGCGTTCGACCTCCGTCCCATAACGGGGGCGGCGCGGCGGTCATCCCTGCCACGGCGAGGGCGTTACCCGGACTCTGAGCGAGACTCCGGCGGACCAACTCGCCAATGGCATGGCCAACCCGGCCCCCGTCCAAGACTGACCCTGGACCTCGCCGATATCCCAGCCCTGCCGCGTAGCGGTCTCATCCCGCGGGACGAGCACGCGATCAACGGTGGGCTCCAGCCTGGCGGGGGCCAAGCCCGATCGATGCGGCAAGCGCTGATCTGGTCTCGGAACCGGCATTCCGGCGACACTCAGATGGCTCGTGGCACCTGACGTAATCGGCGAAGCGGGGCGAACGGGTGGCCCGACCTGATCGTCGTCTTCCTACGGGACGATGCGAAGTGCACCAGCGTCAGAAGGTGCCATCGTCATACTCAGCGAGTCGACCCCAATGGATGGTGTCGATGTTCTCGCGCAACACCTTGGCCGGATTTCCTCCGACGATGCATCGGGCCGGAACGTCCTTGACGACGACGGCACCCGCCGCGACGATGCAATGGTCGCCGATCGTAATCCCGGGCATGATGATGCTCCGCGCGCCGATCTGACAGAATCTTCCGATATGGGTGTCCACGTGCATCTTGCGGATGTAATCGTGCGATAGGATCGTGGCTCCGAAAGAGACCGCCGTACCCTCTCCGATATAGACCCCTTTCGGATTTGAATGGTCCAAGTAGGCCTTGGTCGATATCAACGTGAGAGGGTGAATATTCATTTTCCAGATTTTTGTGAGATACAGCCATCTCAATTTAATAATCAGCCTGCGCGCCTTATTGCGGAGAATGATTGGAAGAGTAACTACGTTTGACGTCGGTTTTGCCATTTTTATTCTCGGCTTATCGAAAATCTGAGTTCGTGTATCGGCACGAGCATATGGAGAGTGGTTCTGACATCAGGAGAACATCGTAGCCGCATCTGTGCGTTGCTTCGGCAGCAACCAGCATTCCATCGACGTGCGGGCGTAGGATTTCAACCGGCCGCATGACGCGCGCGGCGTCGAAATCGGCCGACCAGTCTCTCGGCCACAGGGTCGGAGGCGGATCCACGATTCGCGTCGATTCCAATTGTCTTCCGCCAGCATATCGTGAATTCGACCGACGCCAAAGGCGCCGCTTGCTCGATGACAGAACGGCTGCCCTCCAATGCGTCATGCGACCGAATTGCTCGCCCACGATCCGAGCAATTGGCTCCGCGCGACACATCCAGGCAAGGCTGGCACTGACTGGACCTGATCTGCGGGCAGTCCCTGCCGACCCGCTAAGACAGGCTCTGGCCCACGCTCTCGGGCTCATGTCCCGGTGCCCTCAGGGGGGCTCAGGCCAGACCAGCCGAAAGCCGCGACGGCACTCACGATTTGGATTCCGTCGCGAAATGGGTTTGGGTGCACTGCACGCGCGCGCCGCGAATCGCTCGAATTGAAATTGGAACAGTGTCGAGAGTGGCGGATAACTTCGCTTGGAAATACTTAGGATCACCACGATGCGTACAGAAATCATTACATTGCGTAACCTCGCAGATTGGCGATCTGGCAATGCAAAAAAGCACAGTTTTGCAAATAATTAATCGAACATCGCCTGGAAAGCACAATGACATGTCCCGTGAAAATTTAAGTTCTAGAGTAAGCGAATAACATATCCAACTATTTTCATAAATTTTAAAAATTTTGTCGGTGGTATGCACTTCCGACTATGAGGTGTCTGCACAGATTTCAGAGCTTTCGTCTCCACACGGACTCGGATCGTTATGCAAAATAAATGTACCAGGTATGTTGGTTTCGATTGACAAAGTGTTGATTTTGAATAGCCCCTCCCATCCACATTCAGGAGCGAGAGCCAGCGTTCTCGATTCAAGCAAATGAGAACTAGAGATACGTTGGGATCGTTGGCCGAATCCGGAAACACATCCGGCTTCGACTACCTGAGATTGTTCTTGTCCATCAGTGTTCTGGCTTGGCATAGTGCTGGCATCGTCTATGGTCGAGATCAATCTTTTTTCCTTGCGGGCTCCCCGCTCGGGCATTTGACATTCCTCATCTTGCCTATGTTCTTTGCGCTCAGCGGGTTCCTGGTTGCATCCAGCTTGGTGCGCAGCCGAACGCTCATTGAATTTCTCGGACTGAGGATCTTGAGATTGGTTCCGGCCCTGGCTGTTGAGATCTGCCTGTCGGCGTTGGTGCTCGGTCCGATCATGACCTCGTTCAACATTCAATCCTACTTTACGGATTATGAGTTTATTTCTTACTTTCTAAATATCGTTGGCTTGATTCACTTCCAGCTTCCTGGTGTGTTCTTGTCGAACCCGATCCCTTCCATCGTGAATGGATCCCTGTGGACCGTACCCTTCGAGTTGGAATGCTACATCGCACTGGCAGCGCTCTGGATTTTGCGACTGCGTGGGAGTGGGCCAGCGGCTCTGGTCGCATTGGTGCTCTGGTCCGGGCTTCTCGGAACGCGCTTGCTCATGGGCGCCTATGAACCGATCGGACCAGATGCACTGAACGGACGCCTCTTGGTTGCCTATTTCCTTGCAGGCGTGTGCCTCTACCAGTACCGATACCGGATACCGTCCGACGTTCGCCTGTTTGTCGTCGCCTTCGCCGTGTCTCTGGTCATGATAAAGTCGAAGTCGGCAATTCTTCTTTCTCCGTTGTTCGTTGCCTATGCGACCGCCTACGTCGGTCTGCTTCGTCCGAAAAAGCTTCCGCTGATCTTCTCTGGCGATTATTCGTACGGAATCTATCTGTATGCGTTCCCGATCCAGCAAACGGTGTATGCCCTGGTGCCGCAGTCTCACGGATGGGTGCCGCACTTTCTGTTATCGCTGGCAGCCACGGCCGCTCTCGCCGCGTTCTCCTGGCATACGATCGAGAAGCCTCTGCTCAGATTGAAGCGCCACCTCCGATTTGAATCGGACGTCATCGCAGCGGAGTTCAGTCCGGGATCCGGCCATAAAACGTCCCGTTGGCGGCTCCCCAAGGTGGGTCTCGGCAGACCTAATGATGTCAGCGACCCGGACGCCGCTGCCGCGCCTGAACGCCCTCGCCATCGAACCTGACCGGTATCTGTCGGAGAGGTGTGCCATCGGCTTGGATCGTTCGGGATCCTGAGGGCGGCTCCGATGTGATCCGATGCCTTATTGTCCAGGAGCAGCGCCGTAGGCTCTCTGTCAGCCGATCTGCGTGAACGCGTCGTGTGCTGGCACGCGACCATCATGCGGCGAGGACGCACCTGGGCCAAGCTCATGGACGGTCATCAGTGCTCGCACATCATCGCAACCGGGGCCGACCCGTTTCGATCTGGCAACGCCTGAACAGGTCCTGCATGCGTTGTGCGCCCGACCGACCCTGGCCTGCGAATCGGGGCGAGCCGCTTGGCCCGCTGCTGCGCGCGCCATGGTCGACCATCACGGCGTCACGCGTAAAAACAGCGGTGCCGCCGACGAGCGGGACTGGAAGGGCGTGACAGTACAGCTGTTGCCAGGGGCTTAACGGCGACCGTGCGCTTCGACGCATGATCGGGCCCGCTTCCAGCGCCCTGGCGAGGAAACCACGGTGCAGGCCTTGAAGCAGGGTGACGCGATCGTGCGCGACACCCTGCCGGCTCACAAGCCCGGCAGCATCCGCGAGCGCATCGAGGCGGCTGGTGAAGCGACTGCTCTACGTGCCGGCCTGCGCGCCCGATCTCAACCTGATCGAACAGGCGTTTGCCAAGCGCAAGACGCTGCCGCGCAAGGGTTCCGAACGCCCCATCGAGGGCGTGTGATCGCCCATCGGACACCTCGTCGAGACCGTCACATCGGACGAGCGCGCCAACGTCTTCGTCGCAGCACGATACGGAAAGGGTTAAACCCGAAGCGCCCGATATCCGGCAGCCAAATATAAAAATCGGAAAACGGGTATCGAGCACTTTTCATGTCGCGAGCAAACGAGGCGAAGCCTAAAACAGTTGGCTTGCAACATCATTGAGCTTCATAGCGACGATCTGGAACTTCGCGATACTGGGTTAACCGCCGGGTTTTACGATCTATCCCTAGATATCCATAGTAAGGCCGGCGATCATATGTTCGATCGCGTTCTACACAGAGGGGATATCCCCGATACCATGGGCGGCGATCCACACGAACCACCACATCGTCCCAATGCATTCGATCGCAGTCGATACCAAGAGCCGAATAGGTCGAGCGACGTGCAACGTCAGGCGCAGTGAAATCAGCGGCTACCCCAGTCATTGGAAGGCTGCCGACGATCAACGCAACTGAGGCAATACTTATGAGACGCATAGATTGAGCTATACGCGATGACGTCGCTCAACGTCAAGCTCGGAATCAAAGGTCCAAGCCTGGGCACTGATCATCGATCAGGGGTTCGGTCACCACTGGCAAGGGATGGGAAAACGCAGCTCTCCCGCGTGCCGCACAGATGCGTACGGCCGTAGCCAGAAGAAAGGTTCGTTCGTCGTCGTCTGAGAGACTGCATCCATGAGATGCAGATCGATCAGATTCGATCACGTTGTGGAATCGGCAATGTCGTCTCTTTCGGGAGCGGCACCCGTGCCGTCGGTCCATCTTCGCCAATCGGAATCGGTCATGGCCGGCGCCCAGACCGACCGCTCGTCCCCCACCATGCCGCCGCCCAGACCCACGACGATCCCCGTTGCAGAACCGCGACGCGGCTCGCCGCCCTCAGCGTCCTCGCGGACGCTACCGGCAAGCGCAGTCGTTACGCCAGCTCCGACGAGCCGCGATAGCACCTGCCGCTGTTGGTGGAGCGCTCCTGACTTCAGCCGCCAGCTTTAGACCCTACGCAGTCTCACGCTTTGAGATGCCGTCTGCATGACGTGGTCTGCCGAGCCTGATTGCTACAGGTCAAACCCGCTCCACCAACTACACAGACCAAACATCGAGCTGGATCCCGTCCAAATCTCAACCCGATCTTGCCCCGGGGTTCCTATCCAATCGGACACGACATCGCGCCTCGAAAGGCCCGGCATCGGCCAGCGCTTCTTTTCGTAGTGATATTCGAGGCTCGCGATTCTAATCCCGATCTTCCCGGCGCCCCTTGGTGCGTAAAGGATGAATTTTTACAACGTTCGGACCTTGTCGTGGAGTCGAGGCGAAATCTCACATCTTTCGAGGATCGATCGATTGATGATGGGTTAATGGTTTGCTAACAGCGCTGAAGGCTAGAAGCTGAACAATGGAATTCGGTGATGCGCGTCGTTCCGGTCGCTGCGTTGGTGCTGTCGATCATGATGGGTGGGGATGCGTCGGCAGCTTCGTGCAGCTCCGCCTTCGGCATGGCATCATCGGCCGACAGCGACGCATTCAAGGCGGATCCCTTCTCGATCCTCAAGGGTGATGCGAAGGGTGGCGCCCTCGCTCGCTCGACCCGCGAACTCGTCCTCGCGAATACGGACTTCGCTGATGTCATCCTTTCGCTGGGCGTTGCGGCCAATGGCGATCAGCGAGCCGCGATGGGCGCGGGCCTGGGCCAGGCGACTCTCGCATGTGCGCGCACGCAGCCTGAGCTCGCTCAACAGCTGCAACTGGCCCTTCTCTCCCGAGGCAGCCCCGAGTTGACGGAAGCCTTCAAGGCGGTGGTGGGTGAAATCCCGACCACGGCCGTCAGCATTCCTGCGGCGGCTTCGTCACCGCTCGGCGGTGGTGAAGCGAGCCTGATCGGCGGCGGGCAAAACTCCGTGCCGCAGGGCGTTGTTCAGGCGGCCGGCGGAGGTACGGGCTTCGCCATCAGGCTCGTGTCGGTTGCGCCTACTGCCCGCGCGCCGAGCTTCTTCTCGCCGATCGGCAGCATTCCGACTGGGGGGCCTTCTGGCGGAGGCTCGACGAGCGGAGGATCGTCCCCGGCCCCGGTCGCTACGGTTCCTGGTCCGGTCGCCGGCGCGGGGATGCCGGCCCTCGTGATCATGGTTCTTTCGGCCTTGGCCTTTCTTCGCCATCGCGTCCGTTCGCGCGCGGCCTGAGCGGCCGCCCGGATAGTGGTGTGTGGCCGATCACTGACCATGATCGAGGCAGTCGGCGCGATCGCAGAGGCAGCCTCCTCGACGTGCCTCGATCCGTGCGTTTGGCCCGTTAGGGCAAATCGACTTCACGCCCTTGGGCATTGCTTGCCATCTCGCTGACATTTTTTGCTGGCTGAGAAGTTTGGTGAGCATGAATGGTTCAACGCGATGTCCAGGACAGTTCACTGGTCAAGCCTGGGAACTCAGAAGTCGTCGATCAAAATTTCTTGATCGTCGGAAAGTGTCCGTTCGCCCTCAGACGATCACCAAAAATATCGATGATCCGCGGACTGCTTACGTAGAAATTTCGAGCTTGGTTGCATTTCGGCGCTTGTAAATCTGCTCCGAACTCATCTGCAAACTTCTCAGATGGGCGATGCTGCTAGGACAAATAGCCCTCTTCACAAATTCAAGTCTGTCGGTTACCGAAATTTTAAGGGCCCGCCTGGTCGCTCCGCCAGTTTCCGCCTCGTTGAAGGGACCAAATGGCCAACTCCGCGCCCACGATCTCCGGCACAACCACTTTAACGCTGAGGGAGGGCAGCGCTTCGACTTACGCGCGCAGCGGCAACCTTTGGTTCTCGGACGCGGATACCACCGACCAAATCACCGTCGGGCTGGCAGGCCAGTCCGTGGCCTACCGTTCGAGTGCCGGAGCTGACCTGACGGCAAGCTTGAGCGACGCGCAGCGCGCCAGTCTTCTCCAGGCGTTCACCATTCCCGGCGGGAATCTCGGGCGCAACAGTGGGTCGCAGAGCTGGACCTACACGCTCGGCGACAGCAGCCTCGACTTCCTTGCTGCGGGCGAAACGATCACGGTCACGTCGGTGGTTCAGGCCTCTGACGGCAACGGTGGGATCACAGCGCAGAATGTCGTCGTCACACTGACCGGTACCAATGACGCGCCGACCATTGCGGCCGTTGCCAACGGCGACCCCACGATCACGGCTGCGGTCTCCGAATCTGCGGGGATGACCGGGAGCGGCACGGTTTCGGTGCGCACGGGAAACATCGGCTTCTCCGATCTGGATTTCACCGATGCCCATACCGTCACGGTGAGTCCGAAGGCGGGTGGCTATGCGGGCGCCGTCTCGGCAGTCGTATCTGCGGATTCCACCGGCGGACGATCAGGTCGGGTCGACTGGACCTACACCGTGGCCGACAAGGCTCTCGATGTTTTGGCTGCGGGTCAGCAGGTCACGCAACTCTATACGATCACTGTCTCGGACGGAAAAGGCGGTCTTGCCAAGCAGGACATCGCCGTCGTCCTGACCGGGTCCAACGACGTCCCGACGATCAGCGGCGGAACATCGGCGGTTTTTTCCGAGGGCAGCGCGACGAGCTACGCCAAGAGCGGAACCGTCCTGTTCTCGGACATCGACGCCACCGACCAATTGACAACATCGATCGTAAGCCAGTCGCTGCAATGGAAGACGTCGGCCGGCGTCGACCTCACTGCAAAGCTGACGACCGATCAGATTTTCGCGATCACGAAGGCGTTCTCGCTGCAACTCGGGGACCTTGGCAGCAACAAGGGATCGGCCACTTGGTCCTTCGCCGTTGCGGACAGTGCCCTGGACTTCCTGGGCCGACTCGATGTCCTGACCCTGACGACGACAGTTCAGGCGGACGACCACAATGGTGGGATCGTTGCCAAGCCCATAACGCTCACGATCAGCGGCATCAATGATTCCCCGACGATCGAGGCGCTGAGCGCCGGCGACCCCAAGGTCACAGCGAATATCACGGAAGCCGCCGGTGCCTTGAGCTCGGCAGCCGTACTGGGAACCCAGGGAACGTTCGCGTTCACTGATCTCGATGTCAACGACCTTCATACGATGAGCTTCAAGCCGGTGGGTGCCGGTTACATCGGAAAATTCACTCCGACCCTGATCTCGGACTCGACCGGCGGTCAGGCTGGTGCCATCAACTGGACCTATACGGTTGCCGACAAGGCGCTCGACTATTTGGCGGCCGGTCAGAATCTGACGCAAGTCTACGCAATTACGATCGCCGACGGTAAGGGCGGCACTGTCGTCCAGAACGTGACTGTCAACATGACCGGCGTGAACGACGCTCCGGTGTTGACCGGTGTCGCCAGTGGGACGACGATCTACGAGCCGCTCGTGGCGGCATCCGGATCCGTGATCAGTCGGGGCGGTACGATCAGCATTGCGGACCCCGATGCGACCGATCGCCTGTCAGTCAGTGTCGGCGCCTACCAGATCCACTACT
This sequence comes from Methylobacterium sp. Leaf88, assembly GCF_001422795.1. NCBI lineage: Bacteria > Pseudomonadati > Pseudomonadota > Alphaproteobacteria > Hyphomicrobiales > Methylobacteriaceae > Methylobacterium > Methylobacterium sp. Leaf88. The sequence continues at coordinate 467,559 of NZ_LMMK01000045.1, forward strand.
TCGACGTTTTCGGAAACGATGTTTCCGCGCAGCCCAGCGAGTCGCTCACCGATGCCCAGCGCAGCGTGATCGCTCAGGTTCAGGGACTCGGGCAGTATCTCACGATCACGCCCACGACCTCCGGGGGCTCGGGGACGATCACCTGGAGCTACGCGATCGATCCGGCGAAGCTCAGCTTCCTGGGTGCAGGCGAAAGCGTGAAACTGAGTTCGGACGTCGTGGTCCAGGACGTGGCCGCATCAGGTCAAGCATCGGGACCGCCGGTGATCCAGCCGATCAGTGTCACGCTGGTTGGCGCTGACGCAGCGACATCCGTGAAGGACCACGTCGCTTCGATCGTCGACAAGAGTTACCTCGCCACGATTGGCTCTGATTTTTCGGTGGGAAGCCAGTCTGCCGCCGGGGCGCTGCGCGCCTGGAGTGCGCTGACCGGTCAGGATGGCGTAACGTTCCGCGCTCCGATCACGGTCGAGATCAATCAGAATGGCGCCAGTTTCGACAGCATCGACTTCCGTGGAAAGCAGGTCATTGTCAAAGCCGACAACGTCACCTTCACGAACTGCTACTTCGACACATCCGCTTTGATTGGGCAGAGCCCGCTCACGATCATGGCTGGATATGCCAACACCGTCGTCGACCACTCGACGTTCGATGGCCTGAAGCGGAACTATTCTGTTCCGGATTTGATCGTCTCGAATGGCATCAATACGACCCTATCGAACAATCTGATCCTCAATGCACCGGTCGATGGCGTCTATATCGAGAACGGACGCGTTGTCGGAAACTACATCGCGGGTGGTGGCTATTTCCCACCCGGCCACTCAGACGCGATCTGGATCGGCAAAACCACCGGCTCGGTCGTGATCGAGAACAACGTGATCGACTGGCGTACGCCGGCCGATGCGCGTGTGGCGCCCAACAATGCGATTCGCATCTCCGGCGAGGCCGGAAACGTCAACGACGTGACGATCCGGAACAATGTCCTCCTGGGCGGCAACTACACCATCACGGTGACCGCCGGCGCGACCTGGACCCATACGGCCGATCAGGTCGGAACGATCACGAACGTCCGCATCTACGACAACGTCATCGATTACGGTGTCACAGGCTCGATTGATCCGGAGGATCGTCCGACCGATCTTTATATCGCCCATAATTCCGCGACCACCGGCTCTGGCGTCTTCTTCGGATCCGAGGCGACCGGTGCGATGCCGAACCTGGGACAGATGTCGGTGATGAGCGGCGGCGCGTCTCCGTCGGTCGTGACGTCTTTCGGAGGGGCCTACATCATTGGGGGCCTTGGGTCCGACATCCTGAATGCTCAATCCGGTGCCCTGAACGTCATCCAAGGCGGTCTCGGTCGCGACTTCATCGCGGGTGGTCCGGGTCAGAACATCTTTCTCTATAAGTCGATCGCGGACGGAAACGACTGGATCAAAGTCTTCAACGCCGCGACGGACAAGATCGATCTTTCTTCTCTCGTGGAATTGGAGAGCCAGCAACTCCATGCCACCGATTGGTTGTGGCTCGATGGCGGCGCCTTCACGGGACGGGCGCACCAGATCACGTACACCTACAATGCCGCCCTCGATCGAACGGTCGTCGCGATTGATATCAATGGCGACCTCAAGACGGATTTTCAGATCCAGATTTCCGGTCGGCAGACGCTCACCCAATCCAATTTCGTGCTCGAGCACACGGATAAGCCTGCGAGTGTCCTCGGCGCGTTGTGGTCCGGTAGCGGATTCAATCTTGCGACCACGATCCTGACGCTTCCGTTCAACGCCGCCGAGGCGCCACTCGTCGTGCGTGACGGTGTCGTCGCGCTCCAGGACAGCGACGGAACGCTCCTGCCCATTTCCGGCATGGGCACCTACGTGTTCCTCGACCGGACCGTCGTCGAGAATGACGGGTCGCCGCTGATCGATGATCTGTGGTACCTCGCATCGTACCATGTCCCCGACGTCGGCTACACCCAGGGCGGATGGCAGGCCGGGTACGACCCGAACCCGTATTTTTCGACCAAGGGGTACCTCGCGCTTCACCCCGATCTCGTCTCAGCTGGCCTCAATCCCCTCGACCACTGGTCGTCGTTCGGCTGGCAACTCGGCTACGACCCGAGCGCGAGCTTCGATGTCAAAAGCTACCTCCTGCGCTACGCAACCGTCATCACGCCCGGCGTCGATCCGCTGACAGACTACATCACCGTCGGCAAATCGGCAGGCCGTGTGGCGTACGGGGCGATCGGCGATTCCATTGCGGGCACGGGGTTCGACCCGGAGTACTACCTCCTGGCCCACCCGGATGTGGCCGCGAGCGGTCTCGATCCCTACAGCCACTACCTGAGCGTCGGTTGGCACGAAGGGTACAATCCCAACGCATTCTTCAATGTGTCGTATTACTTGGCCCAATACCCGGACGTGGCAGCATCCGGAGCCGACCCGCTGCAGGATTACCTGGGCGTCGGCTGGCAAGCTGGACGCAATCCAAGTGCGGACTTCGACGGAGCGATCTACCTGGCGATGAATCCCGATGTCGCCGCATCGGGTCTCAATCCTCTGGTGCACTTTCTCCAGATCGGCGCGAACGAGGGCCGAGTGGCCTTCCCGGTCGGTTCGGTGACGGGTGATGCCGCACCGAGCGCCGCCAACGACGTCGCCACAGTGTTCTCATCGGGCCTGACCGTCTCCGCAACGGCCGGCGTGCTCGCCAATGACGTCGATGCCAACGGCGATGTGCTGTCGATCATCGCCGTCGACCACGACGGGTTCAACGTCGGGCAGGTGGTCCACGGTCGCTACGGCGATCTGACGATGGCGAAGGACGGATCGTACCAGTACATCACGACGACCCTTGATGGTCCGTTGGGAACGCCGCTCTACGATACGTTCAACTACGCACTGACAGACGGTCACGGCGCGAACTCCAGTGCGACGTTGACGCTTCGTGTCGATCGCGCCGGGACTGCCGGTGACGACGCTCGGAACCTGACGATCCATTCGGGCGAAGGGGCGTCCGTCGACGCGGCGACCGGCGTCCTCGCCAATGATAGCGATCCGGACGGGGCCCTCGCCGTCGTGGGTGTCGGCGGCGTTCCGGTCGGCTCAACGATTCAAGGCTTATACGGCACCCTCGTCATGGCTCCGGACGGCAGCTACGCCTACACGCGGACCACCGACACCCTGCCGGCGAACGCACAAGACAGTTTCCATTACACGGTTGCGGATGGAAGCGGCCAACTCAACTCCGCCTGGCTCACGATCAGTCTGAGCGAACCTCCGGTCGTGAACCTGTACACGCCGACAATCTCCGGTACGACCGCGGGCACCGTGATCGAGGATGCGGGCGATGCGGCGCAGACGACCGGCACGTTGGTTTATTCGGACGGGGATCTGGGGGACTTGCTGACGACGTCGATCGTCGGTCAGAGCGTTTCGTACGCGGACGCGTCGGGGGGGGATCGGA
>NZ_LMMK01000045.1:471154-471301 GCF_001422795.1 Methylobacterium sp. Leaf88
AGCTTTGCCGACCGCGACCTGACCGACGCCCACAGCGTCAGCGTCTCGATGCAGGGGCGCGGCTTCATCGGCGCCATGAGCGCGGCCATCGTCGCCGACACCACGGGCGGCGGAGCGGGCCGGCTCGTCTGGACCTGGAACGCGCCC